>JBHEOU010000296.1:0-1802 GCA_046260645.1 Bacteroidales bacterium
CCTTGTAGGTCACCAGACCCTTCAGCCTTCCCTTGTCATCAACAATCGGAAGCTTTTCGATCTTGTGTATCTGAAGAATCTCCGCTGCAGCCGCGAGGTCAGTCTGATGACTGAGGGTGATAAGCTTCGACTGCGGAGTCATGATCTCACTGATACGGTGTGAATAGTCAGTCTCAAAACGCAGATCCCTGTTGGTCACTATGCCCACCAGCGCGCCGTCGTCATTGACAACGGGGATGCCGCCTATCTTGAACTCCTTCATAAGCGCCAGCGCGTCAGCCACGGTGGCGTTGTCATTGATGGTCACCGGGTCAAAGATCATCACGCTCTCAGCGCGCTTAACCTTCCTGACCTGGGCGGCCTGCTGACCTATCGACATGTTCTTGTGAATAACACCTATACCTCCCTCACGGGCAATGGCTATGGCAAGCTCTGCGTCGGTCACCGTGTCCATGGCCGCCGAGACAATCGGGGTGTTGATAATGACGTTGCGCGTGAACTTCGATCTCAGATCAACATCGCGGGGCAGGACCTCTGAATAGGCCGGAAGAAGCAGCACATCATCGAAGGTCAGACCTTCGAAAAGCAGTTTATCTTCAGAGAATGACATCGGGCAAGGTTTATTTGGGGCGAAAATTACAAAAAATAGATAAGCACCGGCCTATCTTAAATGTCAATAAAAGGTTAAAAATGAGATTGAGTTATTAAATTTGTATTAATCAGGCTGCATGACGATGTTACCGGACATATACAGGGAGACGCTCGCGCGTTACTGGGGCTTCACCTCATTCAGGCCGCTGCAGGAGGATATCATTGACGCGGTGGTCTCGGGGAATGATGTGATCGGACTCCTGCCCACCGGGGGCGGAAAGTCGGTCACATACCAGGTGCCGCCGGTGGCAACCGGAGGACTCTGTCTGGTCATCACACCGCTGATAGCCCTCATGAAGGATCAGGTTACACGCCTGAAGTCAATGAATATAAAGGCTATGGCCATCCACAGCGGAATGACCCGCGAAGAGGTGGAGATCTCGCTCGACAACTGCCTCTATGGCGATTACCGCCTGCTCTATGTCAGCCCTGAACGGTTGCAGACACCTCTCTTCAGGGCACGCCTGCCCAGGTTCAACTTCACTATGGTTGCCGTTGATGAGGCTCACTGCATCTCTCAGTGGGGTTATGACTTCAGACCCTCATACCTGCATATCGCCGAGATAAGGGAGATCCTTGGAGACAAGGTGCCTTTCCTCGCGCTGACAGCAACAGCCACACCGCAGGTGGTAAAGGACATCGCCGCACGGCTAAAGCTGAAGAACCCCAAAATTTTGCAGACCAGCTTCCGTAGAACAAACATCACATATGTTGTCAGAGAGGTCGAAGACAAGAGCGCCTACGTGCTTCGAAGCCTCAGGAAGGAACAGGGCAGCGGGATTATCTACGTCAACAGCAGAAAGAGATCGAAGGAGGTAGCGGAGATGCTCGTCGCAAATGATATTCGCGCCGATTTCTACCATGCCGGCCTGCCTCAGGAGATGCGTGACAGGAAACAGAATGCGTGGAGTACTTCGGAATGGGTATTGATAAGGCCGACGTGCGGTTCGTCATCCACTGGGACTGCCCTGACTCCATCGAGGCCTATTACCAGGAGTCAGGCAGAGCCGGACGCGACGGACAGCCGTCATTCGCCGTGCTTCTGTGGTCACAGGATGAGAACAGAAGACTCACTGACTCTGTAAGAATCAAATTTCCTCCGGTTGAGAAAATCAAGGATGTGTATGAAGCCATTGGAAACTTCTATCAGC
>JBHEOU010000297.1:0-1794 GCA_046260645.1 Bacteroidales bacterium
GTACAGGGTCAACATATCATGCTCCTCCCCGGGCGACATGGTCAGTCGCTCGTGGTTCGTGCTTCCCCCTGCAATGGAATATTACTATCGCATGCGCAACCCCTCCTACCATACCCTGCCCCCGTTCATGCCCGGCTGCACCGATGACATGAAGGTGCCGTCGATGGAATTCATATACCCTCCGCGTGATGCACGGATCTTTATACCCCGGAGCCTTCAGGGAGAGCTTATGTCTATGCTCCCGGAGATAGCCCACCGCAGGAGGAACGCGGTGATATACTGGCACCTCGACAACAGGTACATCGGAATGACAAAATATGTCCACCAGACCGAACTACGCGTGGGAGAGGGAGAACATGTCATTACTGCCGTCGACGACCAGGGAATTACCGTGTCACGCAAGTTTTTCTGCATCGGTACGTTGTAATAGGCAGAAAGGGAAATTAAATTAATTTTGCCACGCATAATAATCCAACTTTCAGGAAGGTGATAAGTCTTTTGTCGGCAGGTTTCTTTCAACGCATATTCGCAGGCAACTCCTTTAACAGGTATAAGGAGGTGTTCGATCAGGCAGGCTATGCCATAATGCTTATCGACAACAAAACCAACAGGTTCATCAAGGTGAACAGAGCTGCTTCCGAGCTCTTCGGTTACACTGAGGAGGAACTGCAGAAGATGACTCCCATCGACCTTGCCACTGAGCCTGAAGAGGAGAGGCGCATCATCGGAGAAAAACCTGAAGATTCTTTTGTAAGGCCCTCAAGACGCAAGGATGGAAAGATAATCATCGTTAAGGTCCAGACCCGTTACTCAGAACGGTTCCATGTGAGCCTCGTCAGTGACGTCACCGAGGAGTACCGCATCCGCCGCGCCCTCGAGCTTAACGAGGAACGCATCAGGGAGGCGCAGCGCATCGGCCGCTTCGGGTGGTGGGAGTACCGTCCGGAAACAAATATGTATATCGGCTCTGAAGAAATATCGAGGATATTCAATGACGAGGTGGCAAACCTTTCTTTCTCCTACCAGGATAATATCTCATTCACACACCCTGAGGACAGGTCTTATCTTATATCGACCATCGAGGAGGCCATGGAGAAAAAGAAGGAGTCATACTCGATTACCTACAGGATCATTACCCCAAGGGGGAATGTAAAAGCCATCATCGTCAATTCATACGTCAAGTATGACGATAATGGCAGGATGCTCTACCGCTACGGCACCTGTCAGGACATCACCGAGACGCAGAGGATCATGGATGACCTGATAGCTGCAAGGCGCCAGGCAGAGGAGTCTGACAGGCTCAAGACCACCTTCCTCGCCAACTTCAGCCATGAGATACGCACCCCGCTGAATGCCATGCTGGGCTTCCTGAATATCCTCACCTCCATGAACACCACGGAGGCGGAGAAGGAGGAGATGGTCAGCCTGATAGATGTCAACTCGCAGCGACTGCTGAGGCTTATCAATGATATGATTGACCTGTCGCGCATCGAGAGCAACAGCATGGAGATCAAATACACAAATTTCGAGATCAACGGTTTCATTGCCTCCATGGCCTCGTCTCTGTCTTATGACCTGGAGACTGCAGGGAAGAAGCATCTTAAGATAACCGCTGTCACCGATAAGAATAAAAAAGCCGTGTACCAGTATATTGACGAGCTGCGGCTGAGCCAGATATTCAGCAACCTTGTCAGCAACGCCATCAAGTTCACCGATGAGGGAGAGATAAAATACGGTTACAAGATCTCGAAAACGGATAACAGGTACACGATAACCTATTTTGTCAGCGACACG
>JBHEOU010000298.1:0-1789 GCA_046260645.1 Bacteroidales bacterium
CTCGATCACGGGGTGCCACTGAGCCTTATCGCGGAATCGGTCTTCGCAAGGTTCATCTCCTCAATGAAGAAGGAGCGACTTCAGGCCGCCCCCCTCTTCAGCACACCTGCAAAAGGTCCGGTGCTTGATAAGAAACTGTTTATTGACGACATACGCAAGGCTCTCTACGCCTCAAAGATCGTCTCCTATGCCCAGGGATTCCACCTGCTCAGGAGCGCTGCCGGTGAATATAACTGGGACCTCAATTACGGTGAGATAGCTATGATCTGGAGGGCAGGATGCATCATCAGGTCTGCCTTCCTGAACAAGATCTACCAGGCATTCACCCGTGACCCGAAGCTGCCTAACCTCATCATGGACAGCTATTTCTCAACCATTCTCCGGGAGAACAGTGAGAGCTGGAGACGGGTGATAGCAGGGGCTGTCAGGGACGGCATCCCGGTGCCCGCCATGAGCGCCGCACTCTCCTGGTTCGACAGCTACCGGTCGGCATGGCTCCCAGCCAACCTCCTGCAGGCTCAGCGTGATTATTTCGGAGCACATACCTACCAGCGGATCGATAAACCAGAAGGTGAGTTCTTTCATACCAACTGGACCGGCCGCGGTGGTGACACCTCATCTTCGACCTATAACGCCTGATTGCCGCTGTCGTAAGTAGGATCATCTCCAGCTTTGAGACTCCACCCCGGGCCACGATGTTCCCTTCGAAGCGTTTCAGGAGGCGTGCTGATTTTTTCTGCTCCGGATAATTTTAATTAATTTTACTCAGAATCATTAGTAAACCAATATCATGATCAAGAACGTTAACGAAAGAGCAGCAGACAATATCCGTATCCTCTCTATGGCGATGGTTGAGAAGGCGAACTCAGGACACCCTGGCGGAGCGATGGGCGGAGCTGATTTCATCCATATCCTCTTTTCGGAGTTCCTCCGCTTTGACCCTGCTGACCCCGCATGGATAAACAGGGACCGCTTTTTCCTTGACCCCGGGCACATGTCACCCATGTTATATTCGGTGCTGACGCTCACCGGCCATTTCACCGTTGACGATATCATGCAGTTCCGCCAGTGGGGCAGCGTCACTCCCGGTCACCCCGAGCTCGACCTGAAGCACGCCATCGAAAATACCTCCGGACCTCTTGGCCAGGGTCATACTAATGCCGTCGGAGCAGCCGTGGCCGCACGCTTCCTGTCAGCCCGCTTCGGCCGCCTATTTGAGCATAAGATCTATTCCTACATTTCTGACGGGGGGATACAGGAGGAGATCTCCCAGGGTGCAGGCCGACTGGCAGGTCACCTCGGACTGAGCAACCTCATCCTCTTCTTCGATTCCAATGACATACAGCTCTCCACAATGACATCGGCGGTCACATCGGAAAACACCGCTGCCAAATATAAGGCCTGGGGATGGCGCGTACTGGAGATAGACGGAAACAGTCAAGACCAGATCCGCGGAGCACTGCGCATTGCAGGAGATGAGAATGAAAAACCCGTTTTGATCATTGGCACAACGGTGATGGGGAAAGGCCTCATTGACGAAGCGGGCAACAGCTTCGAAGGAAAGTATTCTTTACACGGTCAGCCGGTAACCCATGCCGGTGCCTCTTTTAAAAAATCTGTCGCCAACCTTGGCGGCGACCCGGAGAGACCGTTTGAGATATTCAGTGACGTGAAGCAGCTCTATGGGGAGGTGCTGGCAGGCAAAACCGCCGCCGCTGAAAGCTGGAGAAAGAAAAAGAAGGCATGGGCTGCAGAGAATCCCGCAGCCGCACGCCAGCTTGAGGATTTC
>JBHEOU010000299.1:0-1774 GCA_046260645.1 Bacteroidales bacterium
GTCAAGCGTGGGAAAGGTTTTATCGTACTGCAGCATATGGCCGCCGACAGTGGGCTGAGTCTCCACCAGATAGGCCTTGTTGCCTGAGGAGGCGATAGTGAGTGAAGCCTCCATTCCTGCAATGCCGCCGCCGACTATCAGAGAGTTGGGATTTACCGGAAAAGTTTTCGGTATCAGTTTATCTTGATAGGCTACCCGGGACAGACCTGCTTTGGCTATGGTGATGGCCTTGGCGGTTGCCTCATCTTCATTCTCCGTGACCCATGAACCATGCTCGCGGACACAGACCTGATGGAAGGCGTGATAAGGATTCAAACCGGCCCTTTCACAGGCCGCCCTGAAGGTTTTTTCATGCATTCTGGGAGAACACGCTGCGACCACGACACGTGTGAGATCGTGCTCCTTAATTTCCTTCTCAATCAGTTCCTGGCCGGGGTCAGAACACATAAAGAGATAGTCTTTTGCCACTACTACACCGGGGAAGGTGCTTGCATATTTGGCCACCTCCTCAACTCTTACACTATAGGCAATATTGATACCGCAGTGGCAGATAAAAAATCCAATACGTTCAGACATGATACTCCTCCTGATTAGCGCTTGTGGTTTGACCCGATATATATGATGCTTCTACGGATTGGAGAAGAAGCTCTGCCACATCACGGACAGCAATTTTATTTTGGGCACCAAGTTTTGCAATGGCATCGTTCAGCATACGAATACAATAGGGGCAGGCGGTTGCAATGATCTCGGCCCCAATATCCATGGCTTCACGTACTCTCTGAACACCGTGACTTTCGTCCATCGGCAGAATATGCCAGGTTCCTCCGCCTCCGCCTCCGCAGCATTGACTTCTCTTCCTGGAGTTCTGCATCTCTATGATCTCAAGCCCTGGAATACTCTGCAGGATTCTGCGCGGCTGTTCATATATTCCATTGTGTCTGCCGAGATAACACGGATCATGATAGGTTACCCTGCTGTTCACCTCGGTGAGAGGTGTCAGGTTGCCGTTGGTAATCAGTGTATCCAGCAGCTCAGTGTAATGAACTGTTTCGGTGTTTTCTTCCAACTCCGGATAATTCTTCTTGAAGGCGTTCAGGCAATGGGGTGAGGATGTCAGAATCTTCTTCACGTTGTTTTTCTGGAAAAGATCGGTATTCGCCTTGGTGAGGCTTTCATTGACGGCCGCCGCACCTATTTTTTCAGCCTGATCGCCGCAGCACGATTCTGCCGTGCCGAGCGTCCCATAGGAGACATCGCCTATCTCAAGCAGTTTGACCAGGGCGGTCCCACCGCTCAGACTTCCTTTTGCCGCTGTATCGTCATAAGCCGTGGTACAGCATGTGAAAAGACAGTATTCCTTGTCTTGGTTGAAGGCGGGAATCTTGGGGGTGCTTATCCAATCTGTTCTTCTTGAGCGTTTGCCGCCCCAGGGATTACCTTCCTTCTCAAGACTCTTGAGAGGTGCCTGTAGATATTTCGGCATAAATTGCCCTTCCGCTATCTGCCTTCGCACCGATTTGATAAGACCGATAATGTCGATTCCGCGGGGGCAACTTGCCACACAGCTGTTGCAGGTCACACAATTCCAGGAGACATCATCCACATTGGTGTCTGTAGCCCGGTTAAGTGCCAGATTCCTGAGCACCAGGCGCGGGCTGTAATTGTTGCCCTGAATCGAAGTACAGACGCTGGTGCAGGTTCCGCACTGCATGCAGGTTTTGAAGGCTTCACCAATCTCATCTTCCATCTCGGCAGGGTTAACTTGTGATTCCTG
>JBHEOU010000003.1:0-7435 GCA_046260645.1 Bacteroidales bacterium
TCTTGAAGCTGTGTACCTCAATGGCAACCGGGTTGCAGTATCGGAGCAGCCCCTTTGTCACGCCGTCCTTGCCTGAGGCATCGGTGCCCTGCAGGACAACTAATATGCTGTACTTGCCCTGGGCGTGCATCTTGTTCTGAAGCTCACCGATCTCTTTCAGCATTTTCTTTGTCTTCTTCTCTGTCTCTTTCTTGTCCCACTCCTTGTTGAATGTTGGGTAGTCAGTTATTCTCATGGTGTATAGTATATGTTTGAATACAAAATTACGAAAGAGTCCTTTATTTGTCAAAGTAAGCCCTGATGGAAACTTATGACAATATATTTAAGGTCGAAGTTTGTCGCCCTGGAAGAAATTTCTTCCTTCTTTTCAGCGGAGAGTGACGTGTGTTTCATGGAGGCGAAGATTAACGATTAGCAAAGATATAAAATTAGGCAATAGGGCAGGTTTGGAAGCGTTATGCAAAAAATGTACATTTGCCCTGCATTAAAAAAACAAAGCCATGGCCGGACACAAGGGACAACCCTATTATGACATCTTTCTCAGGTATGACATGTGGCTCGAGACAATAAAAAAGGACAGGATCCTTGACGGCGAAGGCTTTACCCTCCTTCTTGATATAGACCGAACCGGCTCTTTGACCGCTTCAGCCCGCAACCTGGGGATGAGCTACCGCAAAGCATGGGGACTGCTTCATGATGTGGAGCATCACCTCGGGTTCCGGCTGACGGACAAGAGGCGCGGCGGGGTCGCCGGAGGACGCACTCTCCTTTCGGATGACGGGAGACAGCTGGTGAGAGCATACAACAGCCTCATGCATGAGACCGACATAGCCATGAAGAGCATAGCGAAGGTCTTTTTCAACCGGGTCAATGAAATCAGTGACGCCAAATGAGCAGACCCCTTGTCCTTCTTTTAGGTCTTCTTCTCGCACTCTCAGGATGCCGTGGCGTCAGCGGCAAGGACCTGGTTGTCTTTCATGCAGGAAGCCTCTCCGTGCCGGTCAGGAAGCTGTCCGAAGCCTTTGAGAAAGCCAACCCCGGTGTCAGGGTGCTGGCCGAGGCGGCAGGCAGCCTCCACTCGGCACGCAAGATCACCGACCTGGACCGGTCATGTGATATCATGCTCTCAGCCGATCACATCGTCGTAAGCAACATGCTTATCCCCCGGTATGCCTCATGGAATATCCGTTTTGCCACCAATGAGATCGTTATCGCTTACAGGCCGGAGTCGGCATACTCTTCAATTTTCCGTGAGGGGAACTGGCCTGATATACTCCTGAAGCGTGATGTCATCATCGGCCGCGCTGACCCTGATGCCGACCCGTGCGGATACCGCACAGTCTTCGCCGCCAGGCTGGCTGAAGAGTACTATGGCAGACCGGGACTGGCCGATTCGCTGTTAAGCAAGGACAAGGACTATATCAGGCCCAAGGAGGTTGACCTGGTGGCCCTGGCAGAGACAGGAGTCATTGATTACATGTTCCAGTACAGATCGGTTGCCATACAGCATGGGTTCAAATACCTTGAGCTGCCTGATGAGATCAACCTCTCCTCGCCTGACATGAAAGAGCGTTATGGCGAAGCCAGTTACATGATCCCGGGGAAAACACCCGGCATGCGCACCATGGTCAGGGGAGACTATATCAGTTACTCCGGAACAGTCCTTGACAACGCACCGCAAAAGGAGCTGGCGATCAAGTTCTTCGCATTCATGCTGAGCGATGAGGGGAGAGCCATCTTCACGGAGAACGGACAGGAGCCTCTTGTCCCCGCCATGGCCGACGATCAGGCTGCTGTCCCTTCTTCCCTCAGGAGTTTTCTTTTAACGGGCAGCGAACAACTCTGAGATGATGAAAGGTCATACGCTCTTCAACTGGGTCTTCGCAATCCTTGGCTCGCTGGTGCTGCTCTTCATAATAGCACCGCTGGCCGGCATGTTCCTCGACTCATCGATCAGTGAGGTGAGGACCACGGCCGCTGATCCCGTTGTCAGGAGAAGCGTATGGTATACCCTTGCGATAGCCTTCTCGGCGACTATCATCTTTGCCGTGGGAGCGGTGCCGCTGGCGTGGATCATGGCCCGCAGGCAGTTCCCCTTCAAGAAGGTGGTGCAGGGCATCATTGACCTTCCTGTGGTGTTGCCGCATACGGCAGCAGGCATTGCGTTGCTGGGTTTCATCTCGCGCGACGGAGCCCTCGGCGGCGTGGCACAGAAGGCAGGTATCATGCTGGTAAACAACGGTGCGGGCATAGCTCTGGCCATGGCCTTCGTCAGCGTTCCCTTCCTCATCAACGCCGCCCGTGAGGGCTTTGCGGCTGTACCCGAGCGTACGGAGAAGGCGGCGCTGACGCTCGGTGCATCACAGTCACATATCTTTTTCACGGTGTCACTGCCCCAGGCATGGAGATCGGTGGTATCGGGATTCATCATGATGTTCGCCCGCGGCATGAGCGAGTTCGGGGCCGTGGTGATCATAGCCTACCACCCCATGATAGCGCCGGTGCTGATATATGACCGCTTCAATACATACGGCATCAGCGCTGCCCGTCCGGCATCGATAATATTTATCCTGGTGGCGCTGGTCTTCTTTGTGCTTTTCAGGGTGCTGGCCACTGAGCGGCGCCCCATTTTCAGGAGGGAGGATGATGCTGCGGACTGAGAGACTGACCAAGCGTATCGACGCCTTCTCACTGCAGGAGATATCACTGGAGGTGGCGCGCGGCGACTATTACGTCCTGCTGGGCCGTTCCGGCGCAGGAAAGACTCAGCTCCTGGAGCTTATATGCGGCCTAACGCCACCCGACAGCGGAAGAATTTTCCTCGATGGAGAAGAGATAACAGAAAAAAGAGTACAAAAGAGAGGCATAGGCCTTGTCTTCCAGGATCTTGCACTCTTTCCTCATTATTCCGTGAAGGATAACATCATGTATCCCCTCAGAATAATGAACCTGTCACTGAAGGAGAGGGTTGACAGGGTTCAGCGCATCGCCGGTGAGATGAACATCACTGATCTTCTCCTGCGCAAGCCGGGGAGCCTGTCAGGAGGAGAGAAACAGAGGGTTGCGCTGGCACGGACACTCGTCACGGAGCCTAAGATTCTGCTCCTTGATGAGCCGATGGCGTCTGTTGATGCCAGTCTCAAGGATGATATCAGAAGGATGCTTCGCCGCCTCAACCGCAGCGGTCAGACAATAGTTCATGTCACGCACGACTTCGGGGAGGCGATAAGCCTGGCCAGCAGGGTGGGTGTGATGCACAACGGCAGGATCATCCAGGAGGGGACCCCGCTGGAGGTCTTCAACCACCCCGTGAACAGGTTCGTGGCGCGCTATGCCGGGATAAAGAACTTTTTCAGGGCTGCCTTTATTAAATCGTACAGCAGCTTCTCCGGCATAACGGAGAAAAGAACCAGGTTCAGGCTGCCACAGGGAAGCTACCCTTCGTCAGGGCTTCTGATAATCGGCAGCAGCGAGATGCTGCTGTCACGACAGGGAGCGGCCGGAGTACAGATAAACAACATCCGCGGCCTGATTGATGATATAGTTCCCTCACCCACCGGGTTCGAGATCACAGTCAATGCCGGGGATTACTTTTACGCTGATATCACTCACCGTGAGATGGAGGAGAACAACTTCGTCACCGGTGAGAAGGTCATTTTATCATTCCGGCCTGAAGCCCTGCGTGTCGTAGGGGAAGGGGAGGAGAAAAAGCAATATTAAAACGATGATAACATTTGAAGAAGCTTACAGAATCGTATCAGAAGCCTCTTTCCGGACAGGAAACGAGGAGGTGAAGATCAATGATGCTGCCGGCAGGGCGCTGACAGCACCGGTAAGGAGCGACATGGACATGCCGCCATGGAACAAGAGCGCAGTGGACGGTTATGCCTGCCGGCATCAGGACCTGGGCCAGGAGCTGACCGTGCTTGAGACGGTAGCCGCCGGCGTCATGCCTGAGAAATCGGTAGTGCAGGGCACCTGTTCGCGCATCATGACCGGTGCCGCCGTCCCTCAGGGAGCCGACTATGTCTTCATGCTTGAGGATACGGAGGAGAAGGAGGGCGGACGGGTACGGTTCACCGGCAGGCCTGGCAATGATAACATTGCAAAGGCGGCGGAGGACTGTTTTAACGGACAGACGGTGTTGAGGCCCGGACGCTACCTCAGGCCTCAGGATATCGCCGTCATGGCTGTCGTTGGTGCCACCACGGTGACAGTGAGCTGCCGGGTGAAGGTGGGTGTCATCAGCACCGGCAATGAGCTGGTTGAACCTGATCAGGTGCCGGCCGGGGCGCAGATACGCAACAGCAACTCATCCCAGCTGATGACACAGGTGGCCAGGGCCGGAGCAACAGGCAGGTACTACGGCATCGCCCGTGATGAGGAAGCCTCGATAGAGACACTGCTGACGAGGGCGCTGGAGGAGAACGACGTGGTTCTTATCTCGGGAGGCGTCTCGTTCGGCGACTTTGACCTGGTGCCGAAGGTGATGAGATCACTGGGGCTTACCGTGCACTTTGACCAGGTGGCCATGCAGCCGGGCAAGCCCCTCACATTCTGCACAGGAGAGAAGAAAGCTGTCTTCGGCCTCCCGGGCAACCCCGTCTCCACCTTCGTGCAGTTTGAGGTGATGGTAAGACCCTTCCTCGACAAGATGGCAGGGGTGACAGCCGAAGAGCCAAAGATAATGATGCCCCTGGCAGCCGACTACTCGCGCAAGAGGGCAGAGAGGATGGCATGGGTACCCTTTGCAATGACTCCCGGAGGCGAGGCATTGCCGGTGGAGTACCATGGCTCGGCGCATATAACTGCCCTGACAGGAGCATGGGGACTGATAATCATTCCACGCGGACAGAGCTGGATACAGAAAGGAGAGATGGTCAGTGTTAGACAGGTTTGAGAGAAATATAACCTACCTGCGCATCTCGGTCACTGACCGTTGCAATCTGCGTTGCCGCTATTGCATGCCGGAGGAAGGCATCATCCTGATCAGTCATGATGATATCCTTACCTACGACGAGATTACAGACTTCACCCGGCTGGCGGTGGCGAGCGGGGTTAATAAGGTCAGGATAACGGGTGGTGAACCACTCGTACGTAAGGGCGTTACCGGGTTGGTTTCAATGATTGCAGGCATACAGGGCATCAGTGACCTGTCAATGACCACCAACGGTGTGCTCCTGGATGAGTATGCTCCCGGACTGGCTGCTGCCGGTCTGATGAGGGTGAATATCAGCCTTGACACTGTTGACCCGGAAAGGTACAGGCATGTCACCCGTGGCGGCGACATCAATGCTGTGTTCAGGGGCATTAATGCAGCACAGGAGGCAGGGTTGAGGCCCGTCAAGATAAATTGTGTCATCAAAAGCACTCCTGATGAGGCGGATGCCAGGGCTGTGGCCGGATACTGCATCAAAGAGGGGCTCGAGGTACGTTTCATAAGGCAGATGGACCTTGCTTCCGGAACATTCTCTGTGGTTCACGGTGGCAGCGGAGGCAACTGTGCAAGATGCAACCGGCTGCGCCTGACACCCGGGGGCATGGTCAGACCATGCCTCTTCAGTGACAGAGGATACAGCATCAGGGAGCTGGGCGCCGCGGAGGCGCTGAAAAGAGCAGTGGAGGAGAAGCCTGAGCGAGGCACGGTGAACAGCGTAAACTGCTTTTATAATATTGGAGGATAAACATCAGGATAGGAGAATGAACGATGGAAAAACTGACACACACAGATGAGAGCGGCAGGGCACACATGGTTGACACCGGGGGCAAACCTGTACAACACCGCACTGCCATGGCCTCGGGAAGGATAAACATGCTCCCCGCGACGCTGAGGCTGGTAGCGGACGACATGATGAAAAAGGGAGACGTCATTACCGTGGCTGAGCTGGCTGGCATCCAGGCCGCCAAACAGTGCGGGACACTGATACCGCTCTGCCATAATATACCACTTGACCAGGTGAGGCTCTCCCTTAATGCTGATGATGATGGCATTACAGCAGTAAGCACTGTCAGTTGCACCGGACGCACGGGGGTGGAGATGGAGGCGCTGACGGGGGTCAGCGTGGCCCTGCTCACTGTATATGATATGTGCAAGGCTGTGGATAAGACCATGACGATAACAGATATCCAACTCATTAAAAAGGAGAAACATGACATTACCTGAAAAATTCAAGGTTCATGTGATCACCCTGAGCGACAGGGCTCATGGCGGCAGCTACAGGGACCTAAGCGGCCCGGCAGTGGTCAAGTACGTTAAGTATGCGATGGCATCAGCAGGCTGGGAGTGCGAGATCAGATCAACGGTCATGCCCGATGACCCTGTTGCCCTGAAGGCTGCGCTTACAGGAGCTCCGATGACGGACCTGATCATCACCACCGGGGGGACGGGCATAGGACCCCGTGACTTCACCACTGACGTGGTCAGGCCTCTGCTGACGAAGGAGATACCGGGGGTGATGGAGCAGATCAGGGTCAAATACGGAAACAGGAACCCGAAGGCTCTCCTGAGCCGCGCAGTGGCTGGCACTATTGGCAATACGCTGATCTACACCCTTCCGGGTTCAGTTAAGGCCGTACATGAATATATGGCCGAGATTGTCAAGACCATGGAACACACGTTTTATATGCTATACGGGATTGATGTCCATGGCAGGGAGTAGGGAGTAGAGGAGCAGCCAGCTTGCAGGGAGGGCCGGAGGAATTTTCGATTTCAGATTTTCGATTGTCGATTAAATCGCAAATCGCAAATCGCAAATCGCAAATTTTTAGCGCGTTGCGCGAGTGTTTGCTAAAGTGATGCCCGTCAGCCGGTCATACCGCTTGGTGGGGTCACGGAAGTAGGTGATGATCAGGTAGTCATTCTCAGTCTCCCAGTGACTTCCTTCAAAATTAAATCCTGCCGGCGTATCTTTCCCTGCCGGCACAAATGCATACTCATAGTTGTACCATCCCTGTTTGAGAAGTAGCGACAGCTCATAAGATCCCCTCTCTGCACTCCATGTCATCCTGTTTGCGCTATCATATGACCACCCGGTGAAATCGCCCGCAACATATACCGAGCCGCCCTTAAGCTCGTTGTAGGCCGGCAGAGTGAACCAGACCATAACATAGTCAGCCTCCCTGTCGGGTTCGTTGCTCTCCTCCATGGCCACCACATACTTGCCGTTGAAGTCCTCATTGAAAAAATATGGTTTGAACTCCCTGTCATCTGAGGGCAGAAGGTAAGCCTGGTAGATGCCGTTGACAAAATCGATGGCCCTGACATTCTGCCTTGTCTGACGTATTGTCTTGATGTCAAAGTACCGGAACTCGTTTCCTCCCGGCATAAGGGTTTTTTCCGAAAGAGAATTGTATTCAAGCCTTCCGGCTGCCACAAAATCAGGACTGAGATTTATGGCTGCTCTGTCCCACCGTCCGTTCTGCATCATGGTGATTG
>JBHEOU010000003.1:7471-25820 GCA_046260645.1 Bacteroidales bacterium
CTGTGATCTCCGCCCGCTGGTGCGTCTCTGTGGTTCCGGGTTTCATAGGCCGCCGGAAGACCACCTGTGCGGAAGAACTGCCTTCACTGACGAAGAATCGCCTCCTGAGAAGAGGTGCATCAGGTTCGCCCTGATTCCATACGGTAATGATATAATTGCCCGATACCAGGAAGCTTACATCATTATTGGGGAGCTTCAGGGAATAGTGCGTATAGTTGACCCTTGTATTGAATGACGGCAGGTAGTCAGTGATCTGGTTCTCGTCAAAGCCTTTGAGGTAGTCGCTGGTGAAGAGATCGCTCATGTTCCAGTCACGGTCGCAGTGAATAAGGCTGTACCATAGTGACCCTCCGGGGCTCTCAATGATGTCGAAATGCAGTGTCAGTTCCTCACCGTTCCATGGCTGCATAAAAGGATATGCAGGCCTCAACCCGTCTTTCTCAAATGTTATGCTTTTAACATTCTCAGCAGCAAACTCCACGGAAGAAAAATCCTGTGAAATGGCAGAAAAGCCCGGAAGTATGGAACAGGATATCGATAAACTTAATAATTTTATCCTGGTTAATAATTCACACATAACTAATATTTCCTGCTAAAATACAAATATCCTGCCGCACTGTTAAAAGCCAGTCAAAAAAACAGAAAAGTGATTTTTATTATCTCTCACTGTGAATGTTTTAACAATGTTGTATTATTGCAGTCCGAAGAGAATTAAGTTTCAGTCAAAATATGTCAACTCTGATCAGATTACGTAAAGGATTAAACATCAGGCTTGCCGGCAAGGCGGAGAAGATTCTCCTTCCGGAGGTGGCCGTGACCCGTTTCGGTGTGAGGTTTGCCGATTTCCCGGGTCTGGCTGCCAGGCTTGATGTTCAGGAAGGCAGTCCGGTGAAAGCCGGGACCGTGCTTTTTCATGACAAGACCTTCCCCGAAATAAAATATGTTTCACCTGTAAGCGGCGTGGTCACCCAGATCGTCCGGGGCGAAAAGCGTGTTCTCACCGAGGTGGTGATAGAGCAGGATGGCAGCGCGAAGATTGACTTTGGTGCTGCCGACCCTCTTAAGCTGACGCGTGAGGAGGTTCATGCCAGGCTGCTCAGTTCGGGTCTCTGGCCAGTGCTGCGGCAGCGCCCGTATCACATAGTGGCCCGTGCCGATTCGGTGCCCAAAGCTGTCTTCATCTCAGCCTTTGACAGCGCACCCCTTGCTCCTGACATTGATCTCGTCCTATCGAATACCCACGGCAATCATTTGCAGACAGGCATAAATGCCCTCTCACGCCTCACTGACGGGAAGATACATATCTCGCAGGAAGCCGGGGGAACGAGGGTGTCAGAGCTGAAGAACCTGCAGAATGTGGAGTTCCACAGCTTTGCAGGCCCGCATCCGGCCGGCAACGTAGGGATTCAGATACACCATATTGATCCGGTTGTCAAGGGCGAAGTAGTGTGGACCGTTGACATCCAGGATGTTGTGGCGTTGGGAAGGCTCTTTGACACGGGCTTATATGACCGCGAGCGTATCATCGCCCTTGCCGGGGTCGGCGTCATCCACCCCAAGTACCATCGTATCAAAGCGGGAGCCTCGGTAAGCGGCATACTGAAGTCGAACCTTCAGCAGGGCAACCACAGAGTCATCAGCGGCAATGCACTCACCGGCAAGACGATCACTCCCGAAGGCTCCCTCGGCTTTTATGACAACATGGTGACGGTGCTGCCCGAGGGAGACCAGCGCGAGTTTTTCGGCTGGGCCACACCGGGGCTGAAGAAGTTCAGTTACTGGAGGGTCTACCTTTCAAAGCTCCTGCCAGGCAGGGTTTATGACATTGACACCAACCTTCACGGCGGCCGCAGGGCATTCGTCCTGACAGGCCACTATGAAAACGTCCTGCCCATGGACATTTACCCCGTTTACCTGGTAAAGGCAATACTGGCCGGCGACGTTGAGCTTATGGAGAATCTGGGCATCTATGAGGTGGCTGAGGAGGATTTTGCGCTGTGTGAATACATTGATCCTTCCAAGACCGAGATACAGGAGATCATCCGTAGCGGGATCAACCTGATGATAAAAGAGATGAACTAATTTAAGGAGTCAGCTTGCTATGAATTTCCTGCTAAAAAGAATGAAGAAGATAGAGCCCCTTTTTGAAGAGGGGGGCCGCCTTGAGAAGCTGCGTTCCGTCTATGACGGGTTTGCAACCTTCCTTTTTGTTCCTGACAAGGTTACCACGATGGGTTCTCACATCAGGGACTATATGGACATGAAGCGCACGATGATAATTGTGGTCTTAGCCCTTATACCTGCCCTGCTTTTCGGATCATACAACATCGGCCTGCAGCATACGAGGGCTTTCGGGATTGTCGACTGGACTCTTATGAATATGTTCTGGTTTGGTTTCCTGAAGATTTTACCGCTTATCCTTGTGAGTTATATTGTAGGACTGGGCATAGAGTTCGTAGTGGCGCAGTTAAGAGGTCATGATATCAATGAGGGCTATCTCGTCACCGGCATCCTCATACCATTGGTCATGCCTGTGGATGTACCTCTATGGATGTTAGCCCTCTCCGTTGCCTTCGCGGTGATCATTGGCAAGGAGATCTTCGGGGGTACGGGGATGAACATCCTCAACCCGGCACTCACGGCCAGGGCTTTTCTCTTCTTTAGTTACCCTGGATGGATGACCGGCGACAATGTCTGGATTGAGGGGCTGACACAGGGAGGAGGCCTTGACGGTTTCTCGGGTGCAACCCCTCTGGCACTGGCCAAGCTCGATGGTTTTGATCAGATGCCTTCAGCCATGGAGATGTTCATCGGAACAATACCCGGCTCGGTGGGCGAGACATCTGTAATAGCAATACTTATAGGAGCCTTTGTATTGCTGGTCACCGGTGTCGGCAGCTGGCGCATCATGCTCAGTATGACCCTCGGGGGGCTGGGCATGGGACTGTTGCTGAATGCCACCGGCGGCAATGAATACACCCAGATACCGGCATACTATCACCTTATCATGGGCGGCTTCGCCTTCGGGACAGTATTCATGGCAACTGACCCCGTGTCGGCATCTCAAACCAACACCGGCAAGTATATATACGGAGCACTGACCGGGATAATGGTTGTAATCATCCGGGTCTTCAACCCGGCTTACCCGGAGGGAACCATGCTGGCAATACTGCTTATGAACGTAATGGCACCGCTGATAGACCACTATGTGGTGAATGCCAATGTCAGGAGAAGGTTAAAGAGAGTTAAGACAGCTTAAGAAGATGCGAGATGAAAGACTTCAGTAACAAATATATCATGATATTCTCGGTGGTGATGATTGTCTCCGTCGCCATCCTCCTCTCGCTGACGGCGATGCTGCTGCAGCCAAGGCAGGAGAAGAATGTCGAGGTAGAGAAGAAGATGAATATCCTCTCCTCAATAAATGTGACATCAACAAAGACCGACGCGGTTGAGTTGTATGACAGGTATATCAAGGAGAGCTATGTCATAAATACCGACGGCAGACAAATGGAAGGCGTCAATCCCTTTACAGTCTCCCTCAGGGCAGAACAGAAGAAAAGCCTGGCGGAACAGTCCCTGCCGGTATTCATTGCAGTGGCCGACAACGGCGATACCCTTCATATCTTTCCGCTTGAAGGGAAGGGCCTTTGGGGACCTATCTGGGGTTATGTGGCGCTGGAGGAGGATATGGTCACCATTGACGGCGTAACCTTTGATCACAAAGGCGAGACACCCGGACTGGGAGCAGAGATCAATACAACTGAGTTTGAGAGTCAGTTCCCGGGAAAGAATCTCTACCGCGACGGTAAGTTTGTGGGGGTGAAAGTCCTGAAGGGCCGCGCTGACCCCCAGAGCAGATATGAGGTCGACGGCATCTCAGGAGGAACTATCACCAGCAAGGGACTGGAGGATATGGTGTACGATGGCCTGATCAAATATGAAAAATACCTCAGCCAAAACAGGAAGTAGATATGGAAAATGTGGAAAAAGAGCCGCTGTTGTCGGCAAAGAACAGAAAACTTCTGACCAACCCGCTGGGGCAGGATAACCCCATCACGGTGCAGGTGCTGGGTATATGCTCGGCGCTTGCGGTCACGGTGAAGATGAATCCTGCCATTGTCATGGCGCTGTCAGTAGTGGTTGTGCTGGCCGTCTCAAACGTTGTCATCGCAGTGCTGAGGAAGAGGATCCCCGGCCGTATCCGGATTATTGTCCAGCTGGTGGTGATAGCCACCATGGTTATCATCGTCGACCAGTTCCTGAAGGCCTTCGCCTTTGATGTCAGTAAACAGCTCTCTGTCTTCGTGGGGCTGATCATCACCAACTGTATCATTATGGGACGCCTCGAGGCTTTCGCCATGGGCAACAAGCCATGGCCTGCCTTCCTCGACGGACTGGGTAACGCAGCGGGCTACGGATATATATTGATCCTCGTCTCCTTCTTCCGCGAGTTTCTCGGCAGCGGGAGCATCATGGGTTACCCGGTGATGGAGAAGCTGGGGTTCTATAACTTCGGGTATGAGGATAACGGTTTTATGATACTGCCGCCCATGGCCCTCATCACTGTGGGTCTGATAATATGGTTCCAGCGCAGCCGTAACAAATCACTGATAGAAACCAGGTAACAACACGGGTCATGGAAAACTTAATCAACATATTTGTAAAGTCGATCTTCATCGACAATATGATCTTCGCCTACTTCCTGGGTATGTGCTCATACCTGGCGGTGTCGAAGACAGTAAAGACCTCGATGGGACTTGGCATTGCAGTCATTTTTGTACTGGTGATTACCGTGCCGGTGAACTTCCTCCTGGAGCAGTATATCCTGAAGAAGGGAGCCCTGGCCTGGCTCAGTGACAGCTTTGCGACGGTTGATCTCAGCTTCCTCTCGTTTATCATGTTCATAGCCGTCATTGCCTCAATAGTGCAGCTGGTGGAGATGGTTATTGAGAAATCGAGTCCTGCCCTCTATAACTCACTCGGCATATTCCTTCCGCTGATAGCCGTTAACTGTGCTATCCTTGGCGCTTCACTCTTCATGCAGGAGAGGGAGTATGCCAACATAGGCGAGGCTGCCGTATTCGGACTGGGCTCGGGTGTTGGCTGGCTGCTGGCCATAGTGGCCCTGGCCGCCATAAGGGAGAAGATGCGCTATTCAAATGTGCCGGCCCCATTGCGTGGGTTGGGTATCACCTTCATCCTCACAGGACTGATGGGGATAGCGTTCATGAGTTTCCTCGGTATCACACTCTAATGTAATCCTTAAAAGAAATGATATTAGGTATATCAATTGCAGGAACCGTTCTAATCAGTGTTGCAGTATTCGTTCTGGTGATGAAACTGCTGGTGGTGGTGCTGCTTTATGCCAGGCAGAAGCTCACGCCGCAGGGAGACGTTACTCTCCAGGTCAATGACCGTGAGATGGTTGTCTCACCCGGCTCGAGCCTGCTCACCACGTTATCAGGCAACGGCATATTCCTTCCCTCGGCCTGCGGCGGCGGCGGCACATGCGGCTTATGCAAGTGCCAGATCACTGAGGGTGGCGGGGCTATACTGCCTACCGAGACCGGCTTCTTCACCCGCCGTGAGCAGCATGACAACTGGCGCCTCGGTTGCCAGGTCAAGGTACGCGAGGACATGACCATAAAGGTGCCGGAGGCCATCCTCGGCATTAAGCAGTGGGAGTGCGAGGTGGTGTCAAACAGAAACGTCGCAACCTTTATCAAGGAGTTCGTGGTGAAGCTGCCGGAAGGCGAGGACCTGTCATTCAAGTCGGGCGAATATATCCAGATAGACATACCCCGCTATGAGGTCGATTTCAGCAAGGACATTGAGGTGGAGGAGGAGTATCGCGAAGACTGGGATAAGTATGACCTGTGGAGTTTAAAGGTGAAGAATACCGAGGAGACATTCAGGGCCTATTCGATGGCTAATTACCCTGCTGAGAAGAACCTGATCATCCTTAACATAAGGATAGCCACACCTCCTATGGACAAGAACCGGAAGTGGCTCAATGTGCCGCCGGGAATAAGTTCATCATATATCTTCTCACGCAAACCGGGCGACAAGGTGACGATCAGCGGACCATACGGCGACTTCCATATCAAGAAAACGGATGCTGAGATGGTCTATATAGGAGGCGGCGCCGGGATGGCTCCCCTGAGATCGCATATATTCCACATGCTCAAGACCGACAAGACGAATCGTAAGATCACGTACTGGTATGGTGCAAGGTCAAAGAGGGAGATCTTCTATGAGGATGAGTTCAGGGAACTGGAGCAGAAGTTTCCCAACTTCAAGTTCAACATAGCGCTCTCAGAGCCCATGCCTGAGGATAACTGGACAGGCTATACCGGGTTTATTCATCAGGTACTGTTTGACAATTACCTGGGCAAGCTTGATCTGCCCGAGGATCTGGAGTATTATATCTGCGGCCCCCCAATGATGAATTCCGCCGTGCTCAACTTGCTTGACAACCTCGGCGTGCCGCAGGAGAATATTGCGTTTGATGATTTTGGGGGCTAATGAAATTTGCGATTTCAGATTTTCGACTATGTCCGCCCACTGGCGGATTGTCGATTTATCCAAAATCCGTAAATAGCAAATTACAACTTGAATAGCCCATTCGCAAATCGCAAATTCTACAATAATGCGTTATATTTTCATCTGGTCCACCATTACGCTGTTTACCTTCTCCTGCTCCACGCAACCGGAGTATGCCGAGATCAACGGCCTGACCCAGGGCACCACCTACCACATCGTTGTGGAGAAGAGCCCGGGGATTGACATCATGGCTCTGCGGCAGAAGATTGAAGGCCTGCTGACCGAAGTTGACAACTCACTTTCAATATACAACGACTCCTCGGTCATCTCGCTCATCAATGCAGGTGTCAGTGATGTCACCGACACTCTCTTCCGCGAGGTCTACAGGTCGTCAGCGATTGTTTCGGAGCTGAGCGGAGGACTTTTTGACATTACCATAGGGCCATTGGTGAAGGCGTGGGGCTTCGGGCCCGACGCCCTGAAGCGTTTTGACGAGACCATGCTAGACTCGCTGCTGGCGCTCGTGGGCATGGATAAGGTGCAGTTGGAGGGCGAACGCCTGGTCAGGGCTGACCCGGATATGTTTATTGATGTCAACGCCATCGCACAGGGATACACCGTCGATCTGCTGGCCGGCCTCCTGGAGCGTGAAGGCATATCTGAGTTCCTGGCGGAGGTGGGAGGAGAGGTGCGCACGGCGGGCGACAAGAGGGGCATGGGGTGGCATGTAGGCATTGACACGCCGGCCGATGGCAACTATATCCCCGGGGCGGATATGCAGGCAAAAGTAAGACTCGATAACCGTGCTCTGGCAACATCAGGCAACTACCGGAAGTTCTTCGTAGAGGACGGGGTAAAATATTCCCATACCATTGACCCGCGCACCGGCTACCCCGTCAGACATACGCTGCTCAGCGCCACAGTGATAGCACCGGAGTGCGCCATGGCCGACGCATGGGCGACGGCATGCATGGTGGCAGGCACAGGGGCAGCTATAGCTTTGATTGAGAAATATGATTTTATTGAGGGATATCTTATCTTCTCAGATGAGAAGGGTGAGATGAGAAGCTGGATGTCGGAGGGGCTCCGGGGTCTTATTGAAGAGCGTTAAGCCTGTTTTGAAGTCCCTGAGTGCGATACCCCGGGGCTTTCCATAAGTTACCGGGGTTAATCCTGGCTCATGGCGCAGCCGCAGCAGGCTCCGCTGTCAACCGGGCTGCATCCTGTGTCAGTGTGCTGTGCGCAGGTGATACCCCTTTTTCGCATCTCTTTATTGTGCCCTACATGGGTATCGGGAAAGCGTCCCTTCGGCTTCACCAGTATTGATATGGCCATGCCCGCGAGGGCTAAGGCAACGAGTACAGCAGATATTATAATCAGTTTGAGAAACATCTGTATTCAATCAAGTGTGCAAATATAACCATTATTGTAACAGTCGGCAGGCTTCTTTGTTCTGCCCGGCACTCTTTAATCCGCTTCCTCTTCCCTGAGCAGCTCCCTGTCCGCCACATCGGCTTCATCCTGAACCCTGGCAAGTTCCTCAGGAGTATAGCGCCTGATCCTGAATTTCACCGATGCAATGAAGATACTCATGAAGGGACTGATGATGTTGAAGAAGCAATAAGGGGCATATGACCATGTTGATACACCAAGAACGCCTGACTGTGTCGCCCCGCATGTGTTCCATGGCACCAGCACCGAGGTGACCGTGCCGGAGTCCTCGAGGGTGCGGCTAAGCAGCTCTGGCTTGAAGCCCATGTCCCTGTACTTCTTGGCATACATCCTCCCCGGTATAACTATGGAGAGGTACTGGTCGGAGGCGGTGACGTTGAAGAAGAGGCATGTTGCCACTGTTGAGCCGACCAGTGTGCCTGCATTATGAACAAATTTCATCATCCGCTCGGTGATGGACTTCAGCATACCTGATGCCTCCATGAGTCCGCCGAAGAACATGGCGCAGATAATGAGCCATACAGTATTGAGCATCCCTGCCATCCCTCTGGTCCTGAGCAACTCGTCTACCGAGGCGTTGCCTGTTGTGACTGACACTGGCCCGAACATGGCTTTTGTGACGGAGATATAGGCCTGCTTGACGAAGGAACCATCGGTGCCAGCCACCTCCCTGAGCAGGTCAGGCTGAAAGATGATGGCGCAGATACCCCCGAGGATCGTACCGGCAAGTAACGAGGGAAGCGGAGGCACCTTCTTCACGATGATGATAATAAGAAAGGCTGGCACTACCAGGAGAATCGGACTGATGTTGAACCTGGCTCTTATTGCGTCCTGCACTTCAGAGGCGGAAGCCGAGGTATCAGTGTAATCGCCCGCAAAGCCTATTACCAGGAAGATGATCAGTGTTATTATCAATGAAGGTCCCGTTGTGATGACCATATACCTTATGTGCGTGAAGAGGTCCGTTCCTGCCACGGCAGGGGCGAGATTGGTGGTGTCGGAGAGAGGTGACATCTTGTCACCGAAGTAAGCCCCTGAGATGATTGCCCCGGCTACCATAGCCTCACTGAATCCGAGTGTCGTCCCGATGCCCAGCAATGCCACCCCGATGGTAGCAACCGTTGACCATGAGCTTCCTGTTGAGATGGAGACGACAGAGCAGATGAGGACGGCGGCAAACAGGAAGATGATGGGATTGAGTATCTCAAGACCGTAGTAGATAAGCATCGGAATGACTCCGCTTATCATCCACGTGCCTGCAAGCGATCCGATGAGGAAGAGTATCAGCATGGCAGGCATGGCCGTGGAGATGGTGGCGACTACCTTCTTCAGCAGAAATTTCCACTTGTATCCGAGTGTTACAGCAATGATACCCGCTACAGCAGCAGAGAGAATAAGCGCTATCTGGTTGGCACCGGAGATGGTGTCGTCGCGAAAATACTTTACGTTGAGTGTCAGGAGGATGATAAGCACTGCAATTGGCAGCAGCGATAGCAGTATTGACGGTGTGCGGATCTTTTTTGCGGACATGAACGGTCTGTGGCGTTGAAGCGTGCAATTTAGTATTTTCCGTGCTTTTTCTTGAATTTGCCCGTAAAAGTTATTTCTTTGTATAGTAGATTTATTTGTCAGATGGGCCAGTATCCTGACATATTCAGCATCAATCCTGAGGACAAGATACCCGGGAAAGGCAGGGTTCTAATCTCGGAGCCCTTCCTGACTGACCGTTTCTTTAACCGGACGATAGTCTTCCTTACCGAACACACCGCACAGGGAACGATGGGCTTTATCCTCAACCGTGTCATTGACCTTATGGTCAGCAGTGCCGTGGATGGGTTTGACGGTTGGGATGAGCATCTCTCGGTAGGAGGGCCCGTGTCGCCAGACACCCTTCATTACCTCCATACCCTGGGGTCAAAGGTGCCGGGCAGTGTGCCGGTAATACCCGGTATATGGTGGGGAGGGGAGATTGATACCCTCCGCAACCTGATAGCCACAGGGACGGTGGGACGCGACCAGGTGCGCTTTTTCCTCGGATACTCGGGGTGGGAGAAGGGACAGCTGAAGAGGGAACTGAATGAGAATTCGTGGATGATTGCCAGGGTGCCCGCCGAGGTGATCATGAAGAGCCGCGGCAATGTATGGCGCGACGTGCTGCGCTCACTAAACAACAAATATCGCATCTGGGCAGAGTTCCCTGAGTCGCCTGAATTGAACTGATATACTACCGTTGATGATACTTTCCATTACCTGCAGCATCAGTGTTAAGGTAGTTTTTGTTTATTCATATCTCAAAGCATCTGCAGGATTCTTTGAAGAGGCCCGGGCGGTCACCAGTATGGTTGCAAGTACCGAAAAGAATCCCTGCAGCAATACCGGCAACAATAAAACCCAAACTCCGACAGAGGTGCGGTTCGCATAGTTTTCGAGCCATGAGGAGGAGATGTACAGGGCTATCGGAACAGCCACGATGCCGGCTACAGCGATCCACTTCACAACATCAAGTGACAGGCGAACCATGACTGACATGGCGGTCTCTCCAAAGACCTTTCGCACACCTATCTCCTTAGTACGGCGTGCTGCCGAATATGAGTGGATGGCAAAAAGCCCCAGCAAAGCAATAATGAGAGAGAGAACCGTACTTGCCTTTACTGCCCCGGCGATCGATTTCTCACGGTTAAACTTACGGTCGTAGGTCTCATCACTCCACATCGGGCTGAGCGTAAAATCGGGGTCAAGCTCCTTTAGTACAGGTAATATGGCAGCAATAGCGGCAGTTTTGCTTACTGTTGGATTAAACCGGGTGTAAAACATAGACGGGAAGGTGGCATAGCTGGTCAAAATCATCGGTTCAACGATCTTTGAAGGCGTATCGTAATAAAAGTCACGCACAACACCAATAATCTCCAATGGTTTTTCGAACATTACGATCTTTTTACCTGTGGCAGACCCTGATATTCCCAGCATACGGGCAGCAGCCTCGTTTATTATGACTGATTCACGGAGAAACGGACTCTCTTCAGAGAAGTAGTTACCCTCTACCAGTTCAAACTTCATGATCTCACATAATCCGGGCATTATCCGGTATTCGTTTATTGTCTTGATGCCCTTGTCTTCCTCTCCCACGAGATAGATCCCCTGTCCGCTCCATCCACCTCCTATCATGTGGTGCGAGGCCGCTGAAGACTGCACCTGAGGGACAGACTTCAACTCCTCCCTCAGGGTATTATAATGTGATCCCAGAGTCTTTGAAGTACGAAACGCCAGAACATTTTCCGGATCATAACCCTTCGGCAGAGACTGCAGGTAATTGATCTGCTTGTTCACCAGCAGCAATACTGTGAGGAGCACAATGGTTATAACTGACTGGAATATCGCTATAGCAGTAGTGAACCTGCGTTTTGTCGACCGGCGGGCCTTCCTCAGTACCTCTACCGGGTTGAAGCGGCTCAGGTAGATGGCTGGGTGGCTGGCCGACAATATTATGGTCAGAAGCAGCAAGAGAACCATCCCGGCAATAAAAGGCGGAGTGAAGACCAGTGATGGCTCAACCTTCTTGTCTATGATCGAAGCAAAAGGGTCAAGGATGGCATCGGCAATACCTGCACCAATAATAAATGCTACCAGGACTATGACAGCCGCTTCACCGAAGAACTGGAGGGCGATGTCCCTGCGGCTGCCTCCTGTGGCTTTCCGTATCCCTACCTCCAATGCTCTTGAATCACCCTGTATTACGAAGAGATTGATAAAATTGGTGATTGCAAGCAGAAGGATCAGCAGTGCGAGACCTGCAAGCAGCAGGACTGACTCCACGCTGCCCAGCTCACCCAGCCCTTCGTTGGCAATTGAATGGAGATAGATATCCGTCAGGCCTATAGTGACCGATTCAAACTCTGAATTAAACTCACTAAAGGCATCCGCAAGTATGACTTTATACTCTTTGTTGATTTTGTCGCATACCTCATTAACTGATGTTCCCTGACTGATAAGATAGTATGTATAGAATTCAAGACCTCCCAGGGCTTTATAATACTCAAGGGAATGAACTGAGACCAGCATGTCAAAAGTAAAGTGACTGTTCGCAGGCAGCTCTTTAACAATTCCTGTGACAGTAAACGTTTTACCTTCAAAAATGATATTCCTGCCCATGGCATCAATGGTGCCGAATATTTTCTCAGCAAGCTGGTCAGTCATCACTGTTGAGTAGGTGCCCTGCAGGGCCGTTGCAGGGTTGCCACCGAGGAAATCCATCATGAACACCTCAAAAAATTCGGGATCGGTATAGTGCAAGGTTACATCCTGGAAGCGGTCTGTCTCATGGATGATCTCATTTCTGCCACCCCCGTAAATTTGCACGGCCGATTCTATTCCCGGAATCCTGGCGGGAAGGTCAGTGTAGGCTCTCCTCAGGTTGATAGGAAAGACGGTCCTGTTACCGTCCTCAAGCCAGACAGTATTGAGTTGCACTATTCGCTCCCTGTTCTCGAAATGCCTGTCATAGCTAAGTTCAGTGGCTACGAAAAGCATAAGCACAATTGATACGGAAAGCCCTATTGCCAGTCCCGTAATGTTTATTATGAGAAATCCCATGTTCCTCTTTGCTGTCCTTTTGAGACTGCGGAAAAATGACCCCATTATTGTAATTTTATAGTGTTTAACTTATTCATAACCGGATGAAACTTTAATTTACTCCCCGCTCCTGCAGAATGAGATGCATTACGGAATCCGATTTATGATGCTAAAAGGATGCCATTTTATTACTTTATTGGATATCAATGATATAAAAATTTACTTATATTGAATTCGTTAAAAAGTTTTACATTGCATCGTAAAATAATTTTACGACTATGGTTGTACTACAAGCCGTATCCCACACAGCAAGCCTTAGATGAAAGAGGGAAACATACTGATAATTGATGACAATAAGAGTATTCTGAGTGCTCTTGAGATATGTCTTTCGTCGGAATTTCGCAGGGTTACAACTCTGTCTGACCCGGGTCAGATCCTCTCTGAGCTTGAGAGACACCGCTATAATCTGGTCCTTCTCGACATGAATTTCAAAGCCGGGATCAACACCGGCAATGAAGGTGTTTACTGGTTGAAAAGAATCAGGGCGAGTTATCCGGATATCTCTGTTGTTATGATCACTGCCTATGGAGATGTGGAACTGGCGGTCAGGTCAGTGAAGAGCGGGGCAACCGATTTTATTCTTAAGCCGTGGGATAATGAGAAACTCATTGCGACCCTGAAGTCAGCGGTACAGCTAAATCTCTCAAGGGCCGAGGTCAGGGTTTTGAAGGAAAAGGAGGGTATTCTGAAGGAGGAGATCAACAGGGTACAGAAGCAGATCATAGGCTCATCGCCAAGTCTGTTTAAGGTCATGGAGGTTGTCCGGAAGGTTGCCGTGACCGATTCCAATGTGTTGATAACGGGCGAGAATGGAACGGGCAAGGAGCTTGTGGCCAGGGAGATACATCGCCTATCAGGACGTTCCGGAGAGGTGTTCGTCCCGGTTGATATGGGTGCAATAACAGAGTCACTGTTTGAGAGCGAGCTTTTTGGCCATATGAAGGGGTCATTCACTGATGCCCGTGAGACACGCGCCGGAAAGTTTGAGGCGGCAGACAAAGGGACACTGTTCCTGGATGAGATCGGCAACCTTTCATTTCACCTTCAGGCCAAGCTGCTGACAGCTCTCCAGGAGCGCATGATATCACGCATCGGGTCGAATCATCAGATACCGGTAGATATAAGACTGATTTGTTCAACCAACAGGGACCTGATTGAGATGGTGCGCAACGGCATCTTCCGGGAAGACCTCCTATACCGTATAAACACAATACACATAGAGGTGCCACCGCTAAGGGAGCGAGGTGAAGATATAAGCATCCTCGCCGGTTTCTTTCTTGGCAGATTTGCCGCTAAGTACGGCAAACCCGGACTGAAAATAGACAGGCAGGCGACAGAGATGTTGAGGAACTATTCCTGGCCCGGAAATGTCAGGGAGCTGCAACACGCTGTTGAGAGAGCCGTGATCCTGACCGATGGCGATGTGTTGAAACCGGAGGACTTTCTGCTCAGACCGGTTGGTTCATTGACAGGTCATGGTACAGTCCTTACCCTTGCGGAGATGGAGAGAACCATGATCCGCACGGCAATTGACAAACACGCCGGCAACCTCACTGCCGCAGCGGAAGAGCTGGGTATTACCCGACAGACTATCTATAATAAGGTAAGGAGACTGAAGAGGTGATAAGCAGGAACCTTTATATCAATATAATAGCAAGAGTGGCAGTAATCACTCTGCTCTCGGTGGCAACAGCGTGGTCCATAGCAGGGAAGATGCCCCCTCTTTTCCCTGCTGCAGGCTTGGTATCAGTAGTATGGGTTACTGCCAGCCTCATAAGGTATGTAAATGGAACCAACCGGCGTATCAATACATTTCTTCAGTCGGTGGAGAATGAAGACTCCATGCTGACGATTCCTCCTTTTGACGGTAACAGGACCATAAAGGAGCTGGGCAGCAGCCTCAACAGGCTCAACATCAAGGTCAGCCAGCTCAGGATGGAGAGCAGGAGGCAGGAGAATTACCTGCAGGCGCTGCTCGAACATGTAGCTACGGGAATCATCTCCTTCTTGCCCGAAGGGCCGGTAATTCATACAAATAGCGCCGCAAGGAACATGTTTTCAGTGGAGGTGCTGACCCACCTGAGGCAACTCGAGAGGATTGACAAGACACTCTTTCATGTTATCAGTACCATAAGGCCTTCGGAAAAGAGGCTGATAACCATGACATCTGAAAGGGGAACTGTGCAGCTCTCACTGAAAGCCTCCTCATTCAGGTGGGGAGAAAAGGAACTGATACTTCTCTCGATTCAGGATATAAGAAATGAGTTGGACGAGAAGGAACTTGACTCATGGATGAAACTGATAAGTGTGATGATGCACGAGATCATAAATACGATATCACCAATTACCTCACTGTCAGAGAGCCTGGGGAAGCTTTGGTCCGGTGAGGCCGGCCTCATCAGGGTTAGGAAGGTAAGTGAGGAAAACATTGATAAAACAGTCCGGGGACTGGGCGTGATCAGGGACCAGGGGAAAGGACTGCTCTCATTCATTGAGTCATACCGAAAGCTGACGCACCTGCCGAGACCTGACAAGAGAGTGGTGAAGGCAAAGGATCTCTTCGACCGTATCTCGGTCATCTATTCATCCTATGATTGCGGGATGAAAGCCCAACTCCATGTGTCATGCAGTCCGCCGGATATTGAGATCTTTGCCGATGAGACGCAGCTGACTCTCTGTCTTGTTAACCTTGTCAAGAATGCCATGGAAGCCAATGAGGCAAATCATGAGGGGCGTATTGAACTGAAGGCCATGATGAAGGACGGGATGCCGTTAATATCCGTGGCAGACAACGGCCCGGGCATATCTCCTGATACAATCAGTGCGGTCTTCGTACCTTTCTTTACTACCAGGAAGAATGGCACCGGCATAGGCCTGAGCATCTCCCGACAGATAATGAGGCTCCATGGCGGCAGCATCACGGTCAAATCGGTTCCGGGTGGCAAAACAGTCTTCGAATTACAGTTTTTAACCCGGTGAGATCAATGCATGATTTTGAAGACCAGTTCGCGCAGCAGGTCACCGGTATCACTTCCCGCCTCCCCGAATCCCTTCGCCTTGAGATCGTATGAGCGGATCAGGGTGATAATGTTCATGCAGGCACCCACACTGTAAAGGGCGGCGGCAGCCCTGAAATCCTTAACATAACCCGGATAGGTCTTCAGCATGGCCACCACGTTGCTGTCGGTCTTATCCTTGAGACTGTGGTAGATCAGCACCCGGCTGAAGCTTGAGAAGAGCACGGGAAATATCAACGGTATGATCTCTTTCTTTGAGTGCCCGGCATAATAGTTAACAACACGGGCCGCCTTCAGCGGATCACGGTAGACGATGGCTTTCCAGAGCTCATTGGGACTGTAATCCTTGCTGATGCCTATGCCTGCCTCTATCAGCTCGGTGGTGATACGCGGGTTCTCCTTTGGCAGGGAGATGATAAGCTTGTCGAGCTCATTGGCTATCTTGCCCAGGTCATTGCCCAGGAACTCAGACAGGAGCCTTGAGGCATCGGTGCCGGCCATGATGCCCCTGTCAGTCAGGTAACGGTCAATCCAGCCCGGGATCTGGTACTCGGGAACTTTGTCTGACTCAATGTACCATCCTTTCTTCGAGAGCGACTTATAGAGCAATTTTCTCTTGTCAAGGTCCTCGTATTTATATGCGATAACAAGGATGGTGGAGTTCAGGGGGTTGTCAACGTACACAAGCAGCTCATCGATCTTTTTCAGCTTCTGTGCCTCGCGAACAATGACAACCTGCTGGTTGGCCATCATGGGGAAGCGGCGGCATGTCTCTATGACCTGGGTGACGGTGACATCAAGACCGTAAAGGACAGTCTGGTTGAAGTCCTTTTCTGACTCGTCAAGGACCTTATCCTCAATGAAATCGGTGATAACGTCAATATAATAGGGCTCTTTGCCTGCAAGGAAATAGACCGGCTTATAGATCTTGTTCCTGAGATCCCTTATTATCTCCTTGTAGTCTGCACCCATCAGAAACGAAGATGTTTGACCGAGATGCCGTTGTCTTTGATCTCCTTCAGCGCTTCTATCCCGATACGCAGGTGTGTATCGGTAAACTCGCTGGTCACTTTGTGGTCGCTTGCTTCCGTCTTTATGCCGGTTGATATCATCGGCTGGTCTGAGACCAAAAGGAGGGCGCCGGTGGGTATCTCATTGGCAAAACCAACGGTAAAGATGGTGGCTGTCTCCATATCAATGGCCATGGCCCTGGACTTAATGAGATACTTTTTGAATCTGTCATCGTATTCCCACACCCTTCTGTTGGTTGTGTAAACGGTGCCGGTATAATACTCAAGATTGTTCCTGACTATGGCAGCGGAGACAGCACTCTGCAGCTTGAAGGCAGGCAGGGCAGGTATCTCCTGGGGCAGATAATCGTTCGAGGTACCGTCGCTTCTTATGGCAGCTATCGGAAGTATCAGATCGCCCAGCTTGTTTTTCTTCTTGAGGCCTCCGCATTTGCCGAGGAAGAGCACAGCCTTGGGCTGTATGGCACTCAGGAGATCCATGACGGTGGCAGCGTTGGGACTGCCCATCCCGAAGTTGATGATTGTTATGCCGTCAGCGGTGGCCGTGGGCCAGTTCTTGTCCCTGCCATCAACCTTGACATCGTTCAATTTGGCAAACATCTCAACATAAAGGGTGAAGTTGGTGAGAAGGATGAATTCTCCGAAGGAGGTAAGTTCCTTGCCTGTATATCGTGGCAGCCAGTTGCTGACTATATCTTGTTTCGTTCTCATGATCTCCGGAGCTGTTTGTTTATATTTGCCATGCCTAAGGTTTACCAAAAATACAAATTAAGTTGAAACCGCTGAAACTGCCTCCATGTTCATTGCGCATAAAAGAGGGTCCCGGAGGCAAACTGCTCTATGACCCCCTTAGGAGAAAGTACGTGGCTCTCACCCCTGAGGAGTGGGTCAGACAGCATTTTGTCGGCTATCTTACAGGAGTTCTTGGGTATCCGCCCGGACTGATACGCATCGAAGCGTCGTTCAGGCTTCATTCAATGCTCCGCAGGGCTGACATCCTCATTCATGACCGTGCCGGCGAGCCGGTGATGATCGTAGAGTGCAAGGCTCAGCAGGTTAAGATTAACCAGGAGGTCTTCGACCAGGTCATCAACTACAACTTCAATTACGGTGTAAGGTACCTGGTGGTCACCAACGGCTCCGAACACTTCGCCGGAAAGATCGACACTGAGGCCCGCACTTTCGTACTGCTCGACCATATTCCTGATTATGAAACCATCACAAGCCGTGAGCCATGACTGATGTGACCTGTGCACTGATCCGCAATGATGAAGGGCTGGTGCTGGCTGTGCGGCGCGGCCCGGCGATGGACAATGCCGGCAAGTGGGAGTTCCCTGGTGGAAAGACCAGGCCGGGGGAGGATCATGAGGACTGTATCATTCGTGAGATCGGGGAGGAGCTGGGAATAGATATCATTATTACAGGCAGGCTTGACGCCGTTGAGCATGATTATGGGTACAGGCAGATAAGACTCATACCCTTCCTGTGTGATACCCTGGCACCGGTACCGGTACTGAGTGAGCATGATGAATTCCGGTGGATGAAGCCTGATGAGCTGGTCACCCTTGACCTGACAGCTGCCGATATTCCTATCGCCATGCAATATGCCGCGGAGCACAGGATTACCTTTGGTCATTGCCGTGAGTAGTCAGTTTGCAGGGGAGAGCAGTAGGC
>JBHEOU010000003.1:25830-27679 GCA_046260645.1 Bacteroidales bacterium
CTTTCGACTTTATGGACTTTCGACTTTATTTCATCTTCAAAGTCTTCCTGATCCAGGTTGTCATCAAATCGAGTGCCTCCGGCGAGAAGGTCTCCTCGATTGCGGCATATTCAGCGATTGCGCCGGTCTCCGCATGCTGAAACAGGTGGTTGAGGCCCGGCAGAGACACCGTCTTCACCTTCCTGTTACCGCCTTTCTTCACCGCGGCCTTTATGGCCGGAAGATTCTGTGCATGGTTGACCTGTATATCCTTATCGCCGTTCAGGGCAAGCACCGGGCACCTGACTTTGCTCCAGAACTGTGCGGGGTCAGTTGACAGGAAGTATTTCCACCACGGGTTATTCGTCTGCACCAGTGCCTGGGCAAACTGTGACATCTGCTCTCTGCGTTCCTCCGCTGTCGCGCCCCTGGCATCAAGCTCACTGTTGTACCACTCCATCGCCTGTTTTGCCACCGTGCGCTGGTCCTCACCTGCAATCACAAACCTGAATATGTTCCTGAGCATGTGAAGCTGCTTCTCAAGTGCTTCCTCAGGCATCCCGGCGACCCTGAAGAAATCAATATTCTGCTGAATGATGGCATCGTACCCGGTAACTCCCGGTCCCGCCAGGGAGATGACGAAAGCAATGGTTCCCCTGCGTGAAGCTACTATCGGTGCTATAAAACCACCTTCGCTGTGACCTGCAAGCCCGATTTTCGCAGGATCTATCTCCGTACGTCCGAGGAGGAAATCGACGGCTGCCTCCGCATCACCTGCGAATGAGAGTGAGGTTGCTCCCGTGAGACTGCCTTTGGATCCGCCAACACTCCTGTCATCATATCTCAGAACGGCTATTCCGTTTCTCGTAAGGTGATCAGCTAACACCTTAAATGGCTTATGGTTGAAGATCGTCTCGTCACGGTCCTGCTGACCTGACCCTGTGATCAGCACCACGGCAGGAAAAGGACCCGTACCGTCAGGCAGTGTCAGTGTGCCAGCCAGGTCGAAGTTTTCGGCGGAATTGCGGAAGATGACCTCCTCCTCACGGTAGGGGTAGGGCGGCTGTGGCTCCTGCGGACGGTTATAGGTTACAGGTGCAAAGGTACCGCGCCTCAGGTCAATATTATAATTTCTGCCAAGCTGCATCCATATTCCGGTGATGAGTGTATCGCTGCTGACCTTTCCTGAATAACGTCCCCTGATCATGGGCGCCTCCACGAAGAGAGAATCACCTTCAAGGGTTACCCTTCCGAGAGGAATGCCCACGGCATTCTGGTCCGGAGAATCTAGTGTCGCTTTGATAGTATCAGCCTCCGTCATCGTGAAGTTGAAGACCATCCGGAGATCCATACCCGACTCCGTAAGCTTTCCCGACCACGAGCCTTCAACATCCCTGAGTGTGAGCTGCCCCGAAGCGATACATGCCGTAACCGCCAGCAGTGCCAATAGTAAACCTGACCTTTTCATTCTATCGTTTTAAGTCAATTCCAAAAGTAGCCATTTCTCGTTATCTTTGGGCCTGAAAAAGAGAAAATGAAGACAGTAGATACACGCGGCCTTACCTGTCCTGCCCCGCTGATAAAGACCAGGCAGGGACTCAACGAGGCAGCCCCGGATGAGACAGTTCAGATTATTATTGACAACACGACTTCCCTGGGCAATGTCAGGAGATACCTGGCCGACAACAAACTCTTATTTACGGTGAAGGAGGAGGGTGAGCTTGCCATAGTGACCGTGACCAGGGGTGGCAGAACGGAGATAAGTGCAAATGAAACTGATTATTGTGCCATTGATGCCCCGGCCACTTCCGGCAGGCGAAACACTGTTGTCGCTATCACCTCCGAAAGAATGGGCAGCGGTGACGATGAG
>JBHEOU010000030.1:0-13622 GCA_046260645.1 Bacteroidales bacterium
CCCATGGATGGTGTCATTGACGTAGGGAGTTACCCTGAACAGCTTGCTGTCAGGGTAGTACCATCTGGCCTCGCCGTTCTTCTTATCATCAACATAGGGTATCTCCTGTTCAAGCACCCCGCCCTTGTAGAAGGTGCGGGTGATGCCCTCCCTGACGCCGTTGCGGAACTCTACCTCCCTTAATTTCACATTATCCCTGATATAACTCCTTACGCCCGTGTAACCTGTATCAGGTTCATGTCCTGCTTTTTTCCTGCCGCCTCCCTTATCTCCGGTTCCGCTGCCGCATGAGGCTGCAAATATCATTATCAGGATGGCGATGATGGCTGTGAATTGTTTCATTGCATTTTCGTTTTTTGTGGTACAGATACTTCAAGAAGCGTTGCCGTTCCCTTAGGGATCAGGGCAACACTGTCTGCTGATGCAGGGACCAGGATGGCCTCACCTGCCTTAATCACCTCGTTGTGGCCGAAACATTCGATCACCACCAGGCTCTCAGTGCAGATGTAAATTATGAATGAGTCAGTAAGGCTGGAATCCTTTATCACCGGACTGTCAATCTGCAGGAGGCTGGTGTGGAACCAGGGGCTTTCAGCAAGCACTACCGGGTGGTTTAGCTCCGGCAGTTTTTTTATCAGGTTGGTGCTGTTGAGGCCGAAGTTTATGGCGTCAAGCGCCAGTGAGGTGTGCATCTCGCGAGGCTTGCCCGTGGCGTCGGTCCGGTCCCAGTCGTAGATGCGGTAGGTGACATCGGAGGTCTGCTGTATCTCTGTCAGCAGTACGCCGGCACCGATGGCATGAACCATGCCTGCCGGGATGAAGAACGCGTCGCCACTACTTACCGGCGTCGCATTAATGAGCTCTGCCAGCTTTTTGCCGTGGAGATGCTCAAGGTATTCCTCCCTGGTGGTCTTGTTCCGGAATCCTGTGTAGATGACTGCACCGGGTGAAGCATCGATGACATACCACATCTCTGTCTTACCCCAGGCGTGATGTCTCTCGGACGCGAGTCTGTCATCAGGGTGTACCTGTATTGACAGGGTGTCACGGGCATCAATGAACTTGATCAGCAGGGGAAACTCGTTCCCGTACTTCTCATAGACCGCATCGCCGACCAAATCGCCCATATACACCTCCATGATCTCCTCAAGCGTGTTCCCCCTGAGAAAGCCATTGGCAACCACGGAGCTTGCTCCCGGCATGCCGCTTATCTCCCAGCTCTCACCCACTGTTGCCCCTGCCTTCGCCTTCTTGCCGAAACGCTCCCGCAGGGTACTTCCTCCCCACAGTGTCTCCTTGAGAACAGGCCTGAACCGTATGGGATACAGTGAATTCATGGTCAGAAGGTATAGTCGACAACGATTTTTGCTTTTTTTACCGACGATGCCCCTGAGACTGCATCACGGTGAGGTTCGCTGTTCTGGTATCGCCTCAGGTCCTCTACTGAGGCAAAGGTAGCATCAATGACAAAGTCGCCTGCATGATCGGCTTCAAGGATGTTGACGCCCGTCCTGTACTCAATGATGTAATTCAGCCTGTTGCCTACAGGTCCGAAGAGCTCTTTCAGTTTCCTTACCGATTTTTCCTTCTCTTCAGGGGTGCAGGGAGGTGTGAGCTTAAAGATCACAATATGTTTTACCATATAGATATTTTGCTACATTTGATACAAAAATAATCATTTTATGCTTACTGTCGGGATTGCCGGAGGAACAGGTTCGGGAAAGACAACTGTTGTACGAAAGCTTATCGAAATGCTCCCTCCCGGGGAGGTTGTGATACTGCCCCAGGACAGCTACTACAAGGATAACAGTCACATATCCATAGAAGAGCGGCAAAAGATAAATTTCGACCATCCTGATTCGGTTGAGTGGCCTCTGCTGATGGCCCATCTGGCTGAGCTGAGGGCCGGGCGTCCGGTGGAGATGCCCATCTACTCCTATCTTACCTGCCTCAGGGCAGGGGAGACCATTCCCATCAGACCCGCAGAGGTGGTGGTTGTTGAGGGCATCCTCATACTGGTTGACCCCGGTCTGAGGTCAATGCTTGACATCAAGGTCTTTGTTGACGCCGATGCCGATGACCGCCTCGGCAGGGTCATACAGCGTGATATCGTCGAGCGCGGACGGTCGGTGCTGGCGGTGCTTGAGCGCTACAACATGACGGTCAAGCCGTCACACCTTCAGTTCATAGAACCCTCAAAGAGATATGCTGACATAATTATCCCGGGGGGAGGAGAGAATCTTGTCGGTATCGAAGTGCTCAGAACGATTGTGGAGAAGCACCTGCGGTAAGGGGATCATCAACTGCGGCGCCTCTGTGTTTCAGTATGCGCATAAGTCCGCGTATCAGTCCGCGCATCAGCCGCGCCGCAGCTCACGCAGGTACATCTGTATAGTGTTTTCCAGCCCGTAATAAAGTGCATCAGCGATGAGGGCATGTCCTATTGAGACCTCCATCAGCCATGGGATATTGGCGTGCAGCCATGCCAGGTTGCTGAGATCGAGATCATGGCCGGCATTGATGCCCAGCCCTGCCGCCCTGGCCACCTCGGCCGCCCTGACGAAGGGAGCCACAGCCTCCTCCCTGCCGGCGCTGAACATTGAAGCGTAGGGCTCGGTGTAAAGCTCAATACGGTCGGTGCCTGTGCGTGCGGCATATTCGATCATCATGGGATCAGTCGCGGTGAAGATTGAGGTGCGTATGCCCTTCTCATGAAAACCGGCGATGACATCTGTCAGGAACGAAAGGTTGGCCTTTGTGTCCCACCCGGCGTTGGAGGTGACGGCATCATGAGCATCCGGAACCAGTGTCACCTGGTCAGGCCTGTTGTCATGAACCAGCCTGATGAACTGCTCCTCCGGGTTGCCCTCTATGTTGAATTCGGTGGTGATGACCTCCCTGATCACGGGCACATCACTATACCTGATGTGCCTTTCGTCTGGCCTCGGATGGACCGTGATACCCTCGGCACCAAAGCTCTGACATTTTATGGCAGCCATTCTTACATCAGGCACATTGCCTCCGCGGGCGTTACGGAGAGTGGCAATTTTATTGATGTTTACACTTAATCTGGTCATGGCTTCATCTGTTGTTTATCGGTGCAAAGTTATAACGATCCGTAGTTTTTTGTACTTTTATTCGCTAATTGAGAGACTGAATGCTAGCTAAAGAGATGATATCCGATGTGGTCCCGGCGCTGAAAACATCTGATACTGCGCAGACTGCCCTGAACTGGATGGAGATATTCAGAGTCTCACATCTCCCTATTGTGAATGAGACCGATTACCTCGGGCTGATCTCTGACAGTGATATCTATGACCTTAACCAGCCTGAAGAGCCGATAGGCAACCATTCACTGTCTCTGCCGCGCCCTTCGGTCAGGGGACACCAGCATATATTTGAGGTCATTGCGCTGGCTGCCAGGCACAAGCTGACGGTGGTGCCTGTAGTTGATGACGAAAACCTCTTCAGGGGTGTGATAACATACAATGAGATGATCAGGGGTATAGCCTCATTCTCTTCAATTGATCAGCCCGGCGGGATGATAATGCTACAGGTCCTCTCGCGCGATTATTCCATGAGCCGAATCTCTCAGATCGTCGAAGGTAATGACGCCAGGATACTGAGTATGCATATAACATCCAACCCTGACTCAACAAGCCTGGAGATTACCTTGAAGGTCAACACCACTGATCTCACCTCCATCATCAAAACCTTCGAAAGATACTCATATGAGGTCACCACCTGGGTGACTGAAAATGATGAGCTCGACCGATTCTACACTGACAGGTACAACCTGCTGATGAAATACCTCAATATGTAACTGCATCTCCTGATGGTCAGAACTATCGCCTTATACAGCAAAGGTCTCACCGAAAAGACCATGGCCGGACTGCTACGTCTCATTGATGCGCTTCACGGGCGCGGGGCAACCCTTTATCTCAATATCATGGAACCCAACGGAAACCATTTCCGTGATGACCACAGGGTCATTCTCTTCCGTGACGCCTCCGAGCTGCCTGGTGACACCTATATGATAATAAGCGTAGGCGGAGACGGCACTTTCCTTGAGACAGCCATGAGGGTCCAATCCACCGGCATTCCCGTCGCCGGCATTAACACAGGCAGCCTTGGCTTCCTTGCCAATATCCCCGATGATGACATTGGCAGTGCGATAGACCGTCTCTGCTCAGGCAGGTATGAGGTCATCAGCCGCACTATGCTTGAGATCGTCTCTCCTGAGCTTCTCACAGGCCCTGACGGAGCCATGGCCCTCAATGAGATAACCGTCCAGAAGATTGATCAGGGCATGATCACCATCACCGTTAAGGTCAACGGCATCTTCCTCAATACTTATCGTGCCGACGGACTGATCATCTCTTCGGCCACAGGCTCAACGGCATACAATCTCAGTGTCGGCGGGCCGATACTCTCACCCACTGATGAGAGCATGATCATTGCCCCGATGTCTCCTCATAACCTGACAGTCAGACCTATCATCCTCACAGGGAGCAGCACCATCACACTCGCCACGGGAGGAAGGAGCCGCGAGTGCCTGGTGACATGTGATTCCAGGGCCATGAGAGTGCCGATCGGCACCGTAGCCGAGGTGCGTCAGGCAACCACGAGGCTGAAGACTGTGACCCCCGCCGGAATTGATTTTTTCAGCACCCTGAGGAATAAGCTCATGTGGGGCGCTGACCCCCGTAACTGACAATAATTAAGGAATATTTAAGTTTTTAATATTGTACATTCTTTATATTTGTAGCCTGAACTGCAAAGCAACTGATGATTAAACGTCTGATATTGGTGTTTATGGTGGGGCTCGTCTCTGCTCCTTTCGTCTCAGCACAGCTGTGGAAGATGAAAAGGTACGAGGTAATGGCAGGAGTGGGCACATCACAGTTCTATGGTGATGTGGGAGGATACACGATAGGAGAGAACGCGCTGGGGCTTAGGGATTTAACATTGAAACAGACACGTTTCAACGTCAACGGCTCATTCAGGTATTTCATCACCGACGCCATTGCCGCCAGGCTCTCTCTTTCATACCTGATGCTTCATGCAACCGATGAGAGGGGCAACAACCAGGACAGGGGGTACGAGGCCACCACCTCACTCTTTGAACCCGCCCTCTTGGGTGAATACTACTTCGTGAGGAACCGTGAGCGCAACAGCTTCCTCTTTCAAACCTACAGGGGAAGATCGAGGAACAGGATTAAGGATTTCTTCAGGAGCATCGATGTATATGCAGTGACCGGGATCGGAGGGGCAGGATATAACGTCTTTTCCGGCAATGACAGCATACAATTGCGCGCATGGAATGTAAACCCCACCCTTCAGCGAAGGGGCTTCACCGCAGTGATACCCCTGGGTGTGGGTGCAAAGTTAACCTTCGATCCAAACATACTCTTCGGAGTGGAATTCACGGGAAGATATGCATTCTCTGACTATCTCGACGGCTACACCTCTCAATGGTCACAGCGGAATGATGTCTATCACACATTCAGCTTCACATTCAACTACCGGATCAAAACGGCACGGAACGGACTGCCCTCGTTCAGGTGAGGCTCAAATGACCGCATGGGATGAGAAAAACAATAATACTGATACTCCTGACCCTCCTGGCACTGCCGGCTGTCAGCCAGCGTACCGCCGACTTTGGCGCCTCCCTGGGGATGGTCAATTATCTCGGCGATAGTAATCCTCTGAACGTATTATTTAGGCCCGGACCTGCTGCACAATTCTTCTACCGGTACAACTTCAACCCGAGGCAGGCTGTCAGAGCCAATCTCATGGCAGGATACCTTACCCCCCTCGGAGCACCCCTGGGAGAACTGGGAGCCACATACGAATTCAACTTCTTTCCCTACTCTACCTTCAGAAGCAGGAACATTGACTATACCCCATATATAGCTGCCGGTGCAGCCTTCTCAGCAGTATACAACCAGGTTAATCTGAGTGAAGGCACCAAAAGCTTCCACCCTTTCTTTTCTATACCATTCTCTGCCGGATTCAAGATAAATGTGGCTAATCAGATTGGCCTTGAGTTCGAATATGGTTTTCGTAAGACTTTTTATGATAAATTTGACGGCCAATATGAAATCATGACTCCCGGTGATTCACCAGCGCCTGTAGATCAGTCATGGATACATAACAATGACTGGTACAGCTTCATGGGGATCTCGGTCACCTGGAAGATGTACAATAAGCTGGCTGGCTGCCCGGCTTTTGCAGAAATGGAAAAGGTTAAAAAAAGAAAGAGATAACATTGACTTATAAGGATCAGATAGACAGGAACAGGCTGCCCGGGCATGTTGCGGTTATTATGGACGGCAACGGTCGGTGGGCCTACAGGAGGAGCAGGGAGCGGATCTTCGGTCATCACCAGGGCGTAAAGGCCGTGCGGAGAACCGTGGAGGCAGCAGCAGAACTGGGCGTCAGGTATCTGACACTGTACGCCTTCTCCACTGAAAACTGGAACAGACCCGACGAAGAGGTGTCTGCACTCATGGACCTTATGGTTGAATCAATCAATGACGAAACCCATACACTGCTGGAGAAAGAGATATCCCTAAAAGTGATAGGCGACCTGACACGACTCTCGGACAATGTTCGGGACAGGCTCTATGAAACAATGAGTATCACCTCAGCCGGAACACGAATGAAATTGATCGTAGCCGTCAGCTATTCGTCGAGATGGGAGATATCCGAGGCATGCCGCCGCATCGCCCTGGCAGTGAAGGAGGGCACTATGGGTGCCGCTGATATTACCGAAGAGACCATCAGCGCCAACCTCGAGACATCGGACATACCTGACCCCGAACTGATGATACGCACCAGCGGAGAGAAGCGCATCAGCAACTTCCTCCTGTGGCAGATGGCATATACTGAACTTTATTTTACTGAAAAACTTTGGCCCGATTTTGGTAAGGAGGACTTTTACAAAGCAGTGGCAGACTTCCAGAAAAGGGAAAGGAGATACGGAAAGACCAGTGAGCAGATCACTGAAAAGAGATGAGATGATGAAAGAAAGACTTATGCGGAAGATATCCCTTTTTGTTTTGTTGATGACAGGGTTAATTGCCACAGCCCAGACCGACGATAAATATGTAAATTACCTCTACCCGGAAGAGTATACCGTGGCAGGCATCACCGTCTCCGGGGTCAGGTTCCTTGAACCGAATGCACTCATAGGCATATCAGGATTGCGCATCGGACAGAAGGTGGAGATACCGGGCGAACAGATAACCGGAGCAGTCAGAAAACTGTGGGAACAGGGTCTCTTCTCCGATGTTAAGATAACCGTTACGGGCAGGGAGGGTGAGAATGTATGGCTCGATATTTACCTCCAGGAGAGGCCAAGGCTCTCTTCCCTGAAATTCGAAGGTATAAAAAAGTCGGAAGAGACTGATCTCAATGAGAAACTGAGCCTGCCAAACGGCTCCCAGGTGACGGCTCACCTGCTCAACAGGGCCGAGCGAACCATCAAGGAACACTATATAGAGAAGGGCTTCCTAAACACTGAGGTGGACATCGTTCAGAAGGATGACCCTGACATGCCAAACAACGTGGTGCTTAACATCATCGTAGACAAAAACGAAAAGGTCAAGATAGAGGAGATCCAGTTCAAGGGCAACGAATTCTTCGATAACAAGAGACTGCGGCGTGTGATGAAGAACACCAAGCAGAAAGACCTTAACATCTTCAAGGGTTCGAAATATATCGAAAGCAAGCTCGAAGAGGACCGCATGAGCCTCGTCGATTTCTACAATGAGAATGGCTTCCGCGATTTCCGCATCCTGAAAGATTCCACATACAGCCTTGAAGACGGCAGGATAGCCCTGGTGATTGAGATCAATGAGGGCAACCAGTATTATCTGAGGAATGTCGACTGGGTGGGTAACAGCATCTATAGCAAGGATCAGCTCAACAGGGTATTCAACTTCCCCTCCGGTGAGATCTACAATCAGACTATGATCAACAAGCGGCTCATCGAGGACGAGGATGCCGTCAACTCACTTTACCTGAACTACGGCTACCTTTTCTCACGGCTTACTCCCGTCGAAAAGAACGTTGACGGCGATTCCATTGACCTTGAAGTACGCATCTTCGAGGGAGACCCCGCCAACCTCAATAACGTGGTCATCAGCGGCAACACCCGCACCAATGAGCATGTGGCACGGCGTGAGCTCTATACGAATCCCGGAGACCTCTTCAGCAAGGAAGCTATCATCCGTTCGGTAAGACAGGTGGCAGTGCTGGGTCACTTTGACCCCGAAAAGATAAACCCGCAGCCTATCCCTGACCAGATTAATGGCACCGTTGACCTCCTCTATGCCCTTGAGGAGAAGGCCAATGACCAGTTCGAGATATCCGGCGGATGGGGGGCAGGAATGCTCGTGGGAACAGTGGGGGTGAGGTTCAACAACTTCGCCATGCGAAACTTCTTCAAGTGGAAGGAATGGCGGCCCTACCCATCAGGTGACGGTCAGTCTCTTCAGATAAGAGCACAGTCTAACGGGCGTGTCTACCAGTCGTACAACGTCTCATTCATTGAGCCGTGGCTCGGCGGCAAGAAGCCCAACACCCTCTCTCTCTCAGCCTTCCGCTCACTCATGACCAACGGTTCAAAGAAAGGCGAGGATGACAGGCAGCATATGATCATCGACGGAGGCTCGGTAGGCTTCGGCAAGAGGCTTGAATGGCCCGATGACTTTTTCTCGGTCTTCTATGAGGGTAGCTACCAGAGGTACAGCATGTACAACTACTCCTATTACCAGTTCCTCTTTGACAACGGTAATTCGAACCTGGCATCAGTCACTGCCAGACTGACACGATTCTCGGCCGGCCCCAACACAATCTTTCCGCGCACCGGCTCCACATTCTCGCTGTCAATGCAGATGACTCCGCCATATTCATCCATCAGCGGCAGGGATATGTCCGGCCTGTCTGATGAGGATAAATACAAATGGATAGAGTTCTGGAAGGTGGTGTTTAAGGCCGACTATTACTTCCCGCTATCGTCAAATGACAAGCTCATCCTAAACGCCAAGGCCGCGTTCGGTTACCTTGGATACTACAACAAGGATATCGGCCCCTCTCCGTTTGAGAACTTCTATGTGGGCGGCGACGGCATGACCGGCTACAGCTTCTACGGCCGCGAGGTCATCGCTCTCAGGGGGTATACCAACGGATCGCTTACCCCCACGGTGATCAAGGACGGCAGGGTGGTTGAAGCGGGTAACGTCTACTCAAAACTGACACTCGAGCTGCGCTACCCGATCTCTCTCAACCCGCAGGCCACAATATACGGCCTGGCATTTCTTGAGGCCGGGAAAGCATGGTACGAAATACGCGATTACAATCCGTTCAAGATGAACCGCTCCGCAGGAATAGGCCTGAGAGCCAACCTGCCAATGTTCGGACTCCTGGGAATTGACTGGGGCTATGGCTTTGACCCTTCCGTTTCCGGAAGAGCAGACGACTCAGGCAGCCAGTTTCACTTCGTAATAGGTCAGCAATTCTAGAAGATAACTATCAAACACAAAAAAGATGAAGAAGATCATTATCATTACCGCACTGGTGCTCACCGCAACTATCAGCGGCATGGCGCAGAAATTCGCTTTCGTTGACAGCGAGTATATAAGAAACAATATACCTGCCTACACTGCAGCCCAGCAACAGCTTGACAAGCTCTCACAGGGATGGGAGAAAGAGGTGGCTGACGGCTATGCTGCCGTGGAACAGATGTACAAGGATTATCAGGCAGAGGTGGTCCTTCTGTCACAAGATCAGAAGAAGAAGAGGGAAGAGACCATCATAGCAAAGGAAAAAGAGGTGAAAGATCTTCAGAATGCCTATTTCGGCATGGAAGGAGAACTCTACAAGAAGCGTGAAGAACTGGTCAAACCCATACAGGATGAGATACTGAAAGCCATCAAGGAGATTTCCGTCGAGGGCAGCTATGCAGTTATTTTTGACACCTCCGCGGGGTCAAATATACTGTTCGCCAACCCGAGATATGACCTCTCCGATCAGGTTCTTCAGAAATTAGGTTATAAGAATTAAATAATTACATTTGCACGGTTAAAATTGAAAAAGAAGAAGATGAAGAAAGTATTTGGTATACTTCTGTTTGCTGTACTGGTATTTACGGCGCAGGATGGATTTGCACAGTCATTAAAGACGGGCCATATCAACAGGGATGAAATCATCATGTCGATGCCTGATTATGACTCCGCAATGAAGAAATATAATGCATACGGACAGGAGCTCACAAATGCTTTGGAACTTATGCAGGTTGAGTACAACAACAAGCTTGACCAGTACGTGAAGGACAGTAAGACCCTGTCGGACCTGGTGAAGACCAACAAGGAGCAGGAGCTTTCTGACATACAGAACCGTATAAACAACTTCCAGCAGCAGGCTCAGACACAGCTTCAGGACAGGCAGGCTGAGCTTCTGAACCCTATCATTGAAAAGGCTACGACAGCTATCAACGCTGTGGCGAAGGACGGAGGATTCACTTATATATATGATATACGAACCCTTGTCTATGTTGATACGGTGAAGAGCACTGACATCGCTCCCCTGGTGAAGACCAGGCTAGGGATTAAGTAAGTCATACTAAACGGTAATAATATGGCTGCTCTTCACAGACGGGCAGCCTTTATTTTAGATCATTATGGAAGCATGGAACCGGCCTGTCGGCGTATTTGACTCAGGTGTAGGAGGCCTCACGGTGGCTCATGCCATAAGGCAGGCCCTCCCTGGTGAACGCATCATCTACTTTGGCGATACCGCCCACCTTCCCTACGGTGACAAGTCGGAGGAGGCAATCAGGAACTACTCGCGGCGCATCACTGATTTTCTCATCGGATATGATGCCAAGCTGGTGCTCATTGCCTGTAACTCAGCCTCAGCCTCAGCATATGAGAGCCTGCTGGCGGAGTATGCTGACAGGGTGCTCATACTTGATGTGATCAACCCTGTGGTTGAATATGTCTCATCACGCAACTATGACAAGATTGGCGTGATCGGCACCAAGAGAACCATCAGCTCGGGCACCTATGAGAAGAAGCTGCGTCAGGCATCCCCGTCGACCACGGTGGTGTCATTGGCCACCCCGCTGCTTGTGCCGATGATAGAGGAGGGATTCATCTTTGATGACATCAGCAACGCTATCATTCGCTCCTATCTCTCAGACGGCAGACTCCAGAATATCAATGCCCTCATATTGGGTTGCACCCATTACCCCATCATCCGTAACCAGATAAGCAAGTTCTTTAACTTTGACGTTGAGGTGGTTGACTCCGCACGAATAGTGGCGGCGAGGCTGAAGGAGACGCTTGAGAAGCATGATCTGGTGAACAGGGGAGGCGCAGGAGAGGATCTCTTTTTCGTATCTGACTATACAGAGTATTTTGAGAAGATCGCAAGGATGTTCTTCGAAAGTGCCATTAACCTCCGGAAGGCTGACATCTGGTCATGAGACCACTGCGTCAGCCACTGCAGGCTGCTCTCCGTTGTGCAGCCAACTGAACGCTGACAGATGATTTATCCGGTCGTGTCAAACATGACCAAAATCATACAGATATATCAGTGTATTGCTGAACTTAGCTACATCAAACTGGTTGTTATTTTTGAAGCATTAACATAAACAAACACCTTACTATCATCATGGGAAACAGATCAAAGGTCATTGAGCGAGAAACAGTGGTGATCAGGTTCTCGGGCGACTCCGGTGACGGGATGCAGCTCACCGGCACCCTCTTCTCCAACACGTCGGCCCTGTTCGGACATGACATATCCACCTTCCCCGATTATCCTGCTGAGATAAGGGCACCGCAGGGTACCGTGGGAGGCGTCTCCGGCTTCCAGGTACACATAGGGCATAAACTTATCAACACCCCGGGCGACTTTACCGATGTTCTTGTGGCAATGAACCCGGCAGCCGTACGCGCCAACGCACGCTGGCTCAAGACCGGCTCAACCATAATCTATGACTCAGACAACTTTACTGAAAAACAAATACTGCGCGCAGGCTACAAGTCAGACCCCTTCGCCGAAGACAAGCTTGACAATATGAACCTTATAGCCGCTCCTATCACATCAATGGTGAAGGAGGCTCTGAAGGGCATGGAGATAGATTCGAAGACCGTTCTGAGGACAAAGAACATGTTTGCCCTGGGGATGGTCTACTGGCTCTTTGACAGCAAGCTCAAATACACTGAAGATTTTATTGAGGAAAAGTTCGGGAAGAAGCCTCTCGTTGCCGAGGCCAACAACAAGGTGCTGAGGGCCGGCTACTACTACGCCGAGACCATCCAGGCGCTCACCCCCTCTTACCACGTCAGTCCGGCGCCGATTGCCAAAGGTACCTACCGTAATATCAACGGCAACCAGGCGACCGCATGGGGCTTCCTGGCCGCCGCCGAAAAGGCAGGACTGAAGCTCTTTATCGGCTCATATCCCATCACCCCCGCAACGGGCATCCTCGAGGAGCTGGCCCTGAGAAAGGACCTTGGCGTCAAGAGCCTCCAGGCTGAGGATGAGATAGCGGGTATATGCTCGGCCATTGGCGCCAGTTTCACCGGCCGCCTTGCCGTTACCTCCACCTCCGGACCGGGTCTCGCACTCAAGTCCGAGGCACTCAACCTGGCAGTGATGACCGAGCTGCCGCTGGTGGTAATTGACGTACAGCGAGGAGGCCCTTCGACAGGCCTTCCCACAAAGACCGAACAGTCAGACCTGTGGCAGGCTCTCTATGGCCGCAACGGTGAAAGCCCCGTGCCGGTGATCGCTGCCGGAACACCGTCAGACTGCTTCACCTTTGCATTTCAGGCTGCGAAAATCGCCGTCGAATATATGACACCGGTGATTCTCCTCACTGACAGCTACCTGGCCAATGGCTCGGAAACATGGAAGATACCTTCAATGAAGGATATGCCTTCAATAAAGGTTCCCTATGCCGTCAAGACAGACACAGAGTACCTGCCTTACGAGAGAGACACCAAGAACCTCGCCCGCACATGGGCCATACCAGGTACACCGGGCCTCGAACACCGCATTGGCGGACTGGAGAAGACAATAAAGGGAAGCGTCTCCTATACACCAGAGAACCATGAACACATGGTCAGAATGCGCGATGAGAAGGTGGAACGCATTGTTGCTGAAGTCCCTGACCTTGAGGTCACAGGCAAAATGACAGCCGATCTGCTCGTCATCGGCTGGGGCAGCTCATACGGCCATATCTATACCGCGGTAAACGAGCTTCAGGAAGAGGGATATAACGTTTCAGCTGCACACTTTAATTATAGAAGACCCCTGCCGAAAAATACCGATAAGGTTTTCTCCGGCTTCGGAAAACTGGTTGTCTGTGAACTGAACACCGGACAGTTCGCCAACTACCTGCGCATGAAACATCAGAAATATACATATCATCAGTATAACAGGTTACAGGGACTCCCATTCACCGTAGGAGAGATCAAGGATTATTGTAAAACATTACTGGAGGGCAAATAACATGGCTGAAACAAATATTAATCACTACGTTGCAAAGGATTTCAAGAGCGACCAGGAAGTAAGATGGTGCCCGGGGTGCGGTGATCACGCAATAC
>JBHEOU010000300.1:0-1768 GCA_046260645.1 Bacteroidales bacterium
CTGTAAGACTTCACGACTGACCGAAGAGACAGACTGCACGACCGCACGACTGCAGAACGGAGCGAAGCGACAGACCTTCCGACCTTTGACTTTATGGACTTTTGACTTTACAGACTTTCGACTCTGCTAGCAAAGCTCCTGGAACGCCTGCCTGAACTTCAGCGGACGGGCTATGTTGTGGAAGGTCTCGGTGGTGCCCCCGGTACCGATGATGGTTACTGAACCATAGTTTAGTATGCGGCCCATCACTGTCTGGTCGACATTCACCGTCTCGATCTTTGAGAGGTTCATCTCAAAAGTTCGCCTGGCTATGAAGCCCTCTTTTATGACGATGCGCCGGTTGGTAATCACGAACTCCGACAGCCACCTTTTCATCCAGGCGTAAATTGTCAGGGTAAATATCGACTTTAGTGAAAAGAATATGACCCAGTGGTACTTGGTTTCATAGGCTACTGATTCATCCCTGATGAGGTGCCCGTTTACATAGCTTCCCATAGTCTTGTTTTTATGTCTGTTGATTTCAGTCAGTTACCTTCACGGCCTTGTCCTCACTCTGCCAGAGTCCGTGCTTTGTGCATACGGCCATGGCGCTGAGGTTCATTGAGACGTCAGGAGCCACGATGAAGAAATCGACCTCGAAGTGTGTCGGTTTATTACCGTTGACGCCGGCTGAGTAGCGTGCTTCGGCCAGCAGTGTCTCCCTGTTCCACAGCTGCATGAGGCCTATGAAATGGTCGGGGTCATCAGGGTGCGGAAATTCCTCGCCAAGACGAACCTTCACCATGAATTTTTCACCGCGTTTAACGTTGTCACTGCATATGACGTGAGGCATATGGCGATCGAGATAATCGCGCATGACCTCTTTCTCTTCCTTCTCTATCTCAATTGCTTTGAATACTCGTGGCATGGCATTTTATTTTTTATAACAATCGATCCCGGAAAATGATCGGGCCGACGATGCAAATTTAATCAGATTAATATTCGGTTGCTACAAGGTATAAGTATCGAAAGGGATGAAGTCAATATCTGAGGCAACGACATTCTCCCGCGCCTGCTCCGGGGTCTTTCCTCCCGGGATGACAGTATGGCAGGCCGGGTGAGAGATGCAGAACCTGAGGCTCAGCTGGGCTGTCGAGTATTGCGGAAACTGGTCGAACACCGTCTGGTAAGATTCCAGGTCGCTCAGATACCCGGCCAGTTTTTCCGGCGAGAGATTGAATCTCCTGTGGTCATTGTCGCCGAAGGTTGAGGTGCTGTTGAATTTTCCGGAGAGGAATCCGAAGAGGAGGGGGATGCGGACAATAACTCCCGTACCGTATTTCAGGGCTAGGGGGAAGAGAACCTCTTCGGCCTTTCGTTCAAGCAGGTTATATCTTACCTGGATGACATCAAGGAGTTCATGATGTCTTATCTTTCCTGCTTTCTTGAGTCTTTCCAGGGCCATCCATGGCTCATCCTTTTCAAGTATATCGAGGTCGGGGCTGTGGAGCTGCAGGATGTCGATGGCTTCGATGTTAAGGCGTTTCAGGCTTTGTTCAGCAGCAAACTCAAGGTGCTTCACTGAGTAGTCGAGGTTGGCAGGGGTTGTTTTATGCTCTTGACCGAGATAGGGATAGAAGTTGTTTCCCGCCTTTGTGGCAATGATGATCTTATCTTTATCAGGTCTCTGGTCGAGCACCTCCCTGATCAGCTCTTCGGAGTGGCCGAATCCGTACACATCGGCGGTGTCTATGAAGGTCACACCCTCATCAAGTGCGGTGCGGATAGC
>JBHEOU010000301.1:0-1762 GCA_046260645.1 Bacteroidales bacterium
CCCAGGATGTGCTTATCAGGCGCGCACGCATGCTTGGCTTCAATGCCTGCTGGGTGCCGGGGACCGACCATGCCAGCATCGCTACCGAGGCTAAGGTTGTGGCAAAGCTGAAGAGCGAGGGGATTGACAAGAAGTCGATATCAAGGGAGGAGTTTATCGGGCATGCCTGGGAGTGGACACATAAGCACGGGGGCATCATCCTGGAACAGCTCAAGCGCCTCGGGGCGTCATGCGACTGGGACCGGACGCTCTTTACAATGGATGATGAGCGTTACAGCTCAGTAATAAAGGTATTTGTCGACCTCTATAACAAGGGTCTGATATACAGGGGAGTGCGCATGGTCAACTGGGACCCGCAGGCACTCACCGCCGTCTCTGATGAGGAGGTTTTGTATACCGAGGAGAAGTCGAAACTCTATTATGTACGGTATAAAATCGTTGGGGAAGACAATTACATAATGGTGGCCACCACCAGGCCCGAGACCATCCTGGGCGACACAGCAGTATGCGCCAACCCGACTGATGAACGCTACTCCGGCATGAAGGGCAAGCATGTCATTGTCCCGATGACCGGGCGCGAGGTCCCCTTTATCTTCGACGAATATGTAGACAAGGAGTTCGGCACGGGATGCCTGAAGATCACCCCGGCGCATGACATCAACGACTATGAGATAGGGGTGAAGTACAACCTCGAGGCCATTGACATCTTCAATGACAACGGAACAATCAGCGAGAAGGCAGGCCTCTTCATCGGCACTGACCGCTTTGAGGCCAGGAAGCTGGCCGAGGAGGAGCTCAACAGAACAGGCGCCCTCGTCAAGGTTGAAGATTACATTAATAAGATAGGACGCTCGGAACGCACAAACGCTATCATTGAACCCAAGCTGTCACTGCAGTGGTTCCTGAGTATGAAGGAGCTCTCGCAGCCTGCCCTCGACGCGGTCATGAATGACACGGTGAGGCTCTTCCCTGACAAGTACAGGAATGTCTACAGGCACTGGATGGAGAACGTACGCGACTGGTGCATCAGCAGGCAGCTGTGGTGGGGCCAGCGCATACCGGCATATTACTACAGCAATAATGAATTCGTGGTAGCCGAGACCGAAGAGGAAGCTCTGAAACTGGCCCGTAAAGCCAGCGGCCGGAAAGACCTGAAGCCTGAAGACCTGAGGCAGGATGAAGATGTCCTTGACACCTGGTTCTCATCATGGCTCTGGCCCCTCACATGCTTCAACGGCATTACTGACCCCGACAATGCGGACATCAATTACTATTATCCCTCAAATGTGCTGGTGACCGCTCCTGAGATACTGTTCTTCTGGGTTGCCAGGATGATCATTGCGGGGTATGAGTACCGCGGCCGGGAGCCTTTCCGTGATGTCTATCTCACCGGTCTCGTGCGCGACAAGCAGAAGCGCAAGATGTCGAAGTCGCTGGGCAACTCTCCCGACCCCATCAGCCTGATGGAGAAGTACGGAGCCGACGGTGTGAGGGTAGGGATGCTCCTCTGCTCACCTGCGGGTAATGACCTCCTCTATGACGACAGCCTGCCGGAGCAGGGCCGCAATTTCGCCAACAAGATCTGGAACGCTTTCCGCCTTGTCATAACGATGCCCACCGATGATAGCATTGAGCAGCCCGAAGCCTCGAAGGCAGCCGTGACATGGATGCGGGGCACCATTGACAGGTCACTCGCCGAGATTGATGACAGCTTCGTGCGCTACCGCATCTCCGACGCGCTGATGCAGGCTTACAAGCTCTT
>JBHEOU010000302.1:0-1754 GCA_046260645.1 Bacteroidales bacterium
CGTAAGAGAAACTGATGACGATGACCTGATAATGACCCGTGACAGGCTGGGGCAGGTCTCCGATGACGATCTTGTCATCCGCACATGGAAAGAGATGAATGCCCTCCTCCTCAACCAGATGGAGGCGGATAACAAAAGCGGTGCAATAATGATAGGCATCCTGTACCTGGTGATAGCCTTCGGTGTCTTCGGAACCGTGCTGATGATGATGGCTGAAAGACGCCGTGAGTTCGGCATGCTGGTCTCCATCGGGATGCGGAAGGGTAAGCTGGCCAAAGTGATCTCCATGGAGATGCTGCTGATAGGGCTCCTCGGTGTGGCAGCCGGTGTGGCAGGCTCCCTGCCCGTCGTATTCCTCGGATATGCCAGGCCCCTGCGTTTTACAGGTGAGATGGCGAAGATGTACGAAGACTATGGATTTGAGCCGGTGATGCCTATGTTGTTGCCTGACACCTATTACCTGTGGCAGGTAGTAATCGTTCTTATGATCCTTCTCATTGCAATCGCCTTCAGCGTCCGCAAAGTCTTTAAAATGAATGTTATAAACGCTCTCAGAGCCTAACAGAATAAAACTATGATAACATCTTTAGCCTGGAAAAACGTCTGGAGGAACAAGACAAGAAGCCTGACCGTCATCGCTGCCGTGACAGTAGGGATCTTTGCCGGTGTCTTCGCAATGGCTACAATAAACAGTTCCATCGTTCAGAGGATTGATGCTGCGGTCAATGAAGAGCTTGCACACATACAGGTTAACAACAAAGAGTTCCGCAGCAGCAGTGATATTCAGAATTTCATCCAGGAACCCGCAAAAGTGTTCGCCACCCTTGAGAATACCACCGGTGTGACTGACATTACCGGCAGGGTCATAGTCAGGGGCATCGCCTCTACATCTGCCGGCAGCACCGGTGTTGAGATCACAGGAATAGATACCCGGAAGGAACTTGAGATGTTCACCCTGTCGGAACGGCTGATACCGGGAACCGGCAGTTACTTCGGATCAGACACGAAGCTGAACAGCGCATTTATCGGCGAGAAGCTCGCCAAAGAGCTCTATATCATCAGGTATATCCTTACCCCCGAAGCTTTTGAGTCGCTGGTGTCGAAGGGAGTGCCCGCTGCTGTCATCGAAAAGCTGAAGCCGCTTAAAGGGGAGCGGTTCACCACGGAAAAGAAGCTGTCTGATGCATTTGCCGGGCTGCTGAACGCCAAAGAGATAAAGAAATACGGGATGCATGTCAAAGAAGCAGCCTGGTCATACCGCGAAGGCTCAAGGATCATCCTCTCCTTCCTCGATGTCAACGGCCACCAGACCGGGGCGGCATTCAGGGTAACCGGCATCTTCCGTACCAACAACGACCTTTTCGAAGCAACGTCACTCTTCGTCCCCCAGGATGAGCTGCGCAGGCTCACAGGCCTGGAAGAGGGAGTGTATCACCGGTTTATCGCAAGGCTGGAGGAGGATGACCTCACCAACAAGGTTACCCCTGTTGTAAGGGAAGCGCTGCCCGGACTGGAAGTCCTGAGCTGGAAGGAGATACAGACCGACCTGGCAATGATAACTGACTACATAAACCAGATCTATGCCGTCTTCATGGTCGTTATCCTTGCCGCCCTTGCCTTTGGCCTGGTTAACACCATGCTGATGTCGGTCCTTGAACGGACACGCGAACTGGGCATGCTTTCGGCCATTGGCATGAACCGACGTCGTGTCTTTGTGATGATAATGCTTGAATCAATCTTCCTTTCTATAGTGG
>JBHEOU010000303.1:0-1416 GCA_046260645.1 Bacteroidales bacterium
ATAGTTAAGTATGACCGGTTAACATGAGAATTTATTAACAGACGGCGGTTATATACCATCTGTTTAACAAACTATCAGGCTGTTGCAGGCTCCTGGCCTTCCGTATATTCTTCTAACGGCAGGCAAGAACATATGAGGTTTCGGTCTCCGTACGCATCATCAACTCTGCCTACAGACGGCCAGAACTTATTAAATCGAAGATTAGGCAGCGGGAAGACGGCTTCTTCACGGGTATATGGGTGATCCCATTCTTCGGAAGCAATGACCCGCATGGTGTGCGGAGCATTTTTCAGCACATTGTTTTCTTTATCTGCTTTTTCATTTTCAATGTCACGAATTTCATTCCGAATTCCGATCATCGCCTCGCAGAACCGATCCAGCTCATCTTTTGATTCACTCTCAGTCGGTTCTATCATTAAGGTTCCCGGAACGGGGAACGACATGGTCGGCGCGTGGAAACCATAATCCATCAGGCGCTTTGCAACATCCGGCGAGTCAATTCCTGCACTCTGTTTAAATCCGCGAATATCGATGATAAATTCGTGTGCAGATCTTCCGCTCTTACCGGTATACAAAATCGGGTAGTGATCTTTCAGCCGATCCTTTATGTAGTTTGCGTTTAAAATAGCGGCTTCAGTTGCTTTAGTGAGACCTTCGCCTCCCATCATTCGAATGTAGGCGTGAGAAATGGTGAGGATGCTGGCACTGCCCCAAGGCGCGGCTGCAACGGCCGGAATGGCATTGTCTGACCCGGTCGACATTACATCATGTCCCGGCAGAAAAGGAGTCAGTTTTTCAACCACGCCAATTGGTCCCATTCCGGGTCCCCCACCGCCGTGAGGTATTGTAAATGTTTTATGCAGATTGAGATGGCATACGTCGGCCCCGATTGCGGCCGGAGAAGTGTATCCCACCTGCGCGTTCATGTTGGCACCGTCCATGTAGACCAAACCACCATGCTGGTGAATTACTTCGCAAATTTCCTTTATATCTTCCTCAAATACACCGTGTGTTGATGGGTACGTTACCATCAACGCGGATAGACGATCGCTATACTTCGCTGCTTTTTCACGCAGATCATCCAGATCGATGTTCCCATTTTCGTCGCACTTCGTTACCACCACTTCCATTCCGGCCATAACGGCACTGGCTGGGTTGGTACCGTGTGCAGAAGACGGCACGATTGTAACATTTCGTTTATTATCGCCATTGGCCTGATGGTAAGCTCTGATTGTCATCAGTCCGGTGTACTCTCCCTGAGCACCTGAGTTGGGCTGGAGTGAAATTGCATTAAAACCTGTAATTTCAGCCAGCCATGCTTCCAGTTCATCAAACAGCTGATGATATCCCTTTGCCTGTTCAAAAGGAGCAAAAGGGTGAATTTTACCAAACTCCGGCCAGGTAAGCGGGATCATC
>JBHEOU010000303.1:1426-1732 GCA_046260645.1 Bacteroidales bacterium
CTCTTTCAGATAGCGAAGCATTTCATGTTCGGAGTGGTACTGGTTAAAAACGGGATGATCCAGGTATTCCGATGATCGGGTGAGTTTCTCGGGAAATTCAACCGATAGATTTTCGGAAGCTTCAGTGACATTGAACGACAACTCTTTGTCCGTTGCTTTAGCAAAAATGTTTAGAACCTCTTCGGCATCTTCAAGATGCTTGGCTTCATCAAATGAGATGCCAATCAGTCGATTTTCATACCGGAAGTTGATATTTTTCTGAATGGCCAGCTCCCTCACTTTTTCAGCAACCTTGCTGTCTACATC
>JBHEOU010000304.1:0-1719 GCA_046260645.1 Bacteroidales bacterium
GACGACCACCGTGTCAGCCGCCTCCACAGAGGCAGTTCCGGTGATGGTCTCAACGTTGTTCTTCTTAAGAAGGTATTCAACACCTTTGGTTAGCCGCCTCACTATACGCTCGGAGCGCTTGACACCCTTCTCCCAGCTGAATGTCAGCTTTTTGGGATCGAGGCCTTCCACACCGAAGTCAGCTGCCATGCCCAGCCTTGAGAAGTATTTGGCGCTCTCAAGCATCGCCTTGGAAGGGATGCATCCCCAGTTAAGGCACATACCGCCCACATGTTTCTTCTCTATCACGGCAGTCTTCAGTCCTGCCTGTCCTGCCCTGATGGCGGCAACATATCCTGCCGGTCCGGCGCCTATAATGATAAGATCGTAATCCATCTTCCTTGTTTTTATTTATTGTCTCATTATCAGTGACAGCGGATCTGCAACGCCTGCCGCCACATCATTCAGGAACTTCGTAGCCTCTGCCCCGTCAACCATCCTGTGGTCAACAGAGAGAGAGAGAGGCATCACATTTCCGATTTTAATCTCACCACCGGCCACCACCGGCTGCTGGTTGATACGGCCTATTCCCAGGATGCCCACCTGCGGGTAGTTGATCACGGGGACACCGAACCAGCCGCCCAGGGCGCCGTAGTTGGTGATGGTGAAGGTGCCGTCCTTCATATCATCGAGCGTCAGCTTCCTGTCGCGCGACTTAACGGCTATCTCAGCAACGGCTTTACTCAGCTCCTTGACAGTCAGCCTGTCGGCATTGCGTATCACCGGCACCACGAGGCCATCCTCCGTGCTCACTGCTATACCAATATTATAGTAGTTCTTGTAGATAACATTACCTTTTTCAAAGTCCATCTCAGAGTTCAGTTCCGGGTGGCGTTTCAGCGCTGCCACAACGGCCTTGATTATGAAAGGCAGGTAGGTAAGGCTGATATCCTCCTTTTTGTATTCCTCCCTGTATCTTGCCCTTGCTTCAACAAGTGCCGAAACCTCCGGTTCCTCGAAGAGGGTCATGTGTGCGGTGCTCTGTTTTGAGCGCAGCATGTTTTTGGCTATCGACTTACGCATCTGGGTCATAGGTCTGATCTCCACAAGCTCACCCTGAGGGGCGGCAGCGGAGGGAGCAGCAACGCTCCGGGAATCAGCTGACGGGGCATGGAAGTTCTGTATGTCGCTCTTCATCACTCTGCCGGCAGGGCCCGTTCCCGTAACCTGGTTTATGTCGATGTTCATATCGCGTGCCATGGCGCGTGCCACCGGCGTTGCAAGAGCCTTGCGCGGTGTTGCGGCAGAAGCTGCAGGTTTAGCCTCGGTGCCCTCATCACTTGCGGGAAGGAAGGCATTGTTTGATGCCACCTCCAGCGTGCCGACCACGCCGGCGCCCATTTCTTCAATTGGCTCCACCTCTACAGCAGTTGGCTTAGCGGCAGCCTCAACGGCAGCATCACCGGCAGCCTTAGTGGGAGGCTCAGCGGTTGCCTCACCGGCAATATCTATCTCAACCAGGGGCTCTCCCACATGGATTGTCTCGCCGACCTTACCATAGCGGGCAGCTATCACACCCTCACGCGGTGATGGAATGTCCGCCACAACCTTATCGGTCTCCATCTTTACCAGCGGCTGTCCCACCTTGACGGCATTACCCTTATCAACGTACCACTCAAGGATGATACCTTCGGTCAGTCCTTCGCCAATATCCGGAAATTTGAATATATATCTCATCAG
>JBHEOU010000305.1:0-1716 GCA_046260645.1 Bacteroidales bacterium
ATTTTGCGGAGACCACTCATGAACGGAGGCAGAAGAGCGGAACATGCCCTCCCCTGAGCAGGGGGCATCAGCAACGATGACATCAAAGAAACCCGGCAGTGAGGCAAAGCGTGCCGGATCATTCTGGGTAACAACGGTGTTCCCCATGCCCCATTTAGTTATGTTCTCTGCCAGTACGGCAGCCCGTGTCCTGATGACCTCGTTGGCAACAAGCAGACCGTCATCACGAAGGAGCGCTGACAGGTGTGTGGCCTTGCCTCCTGGAGCCCCGCACAGGTCAAGGACCTGCAGACCGTTCATCCCGGCAGTCAGCTGGCGGAAGAGCTCCCCGACAAACATGCTCGATGATTCCTGTGGATAATAAACACCGGCATGAAAGAGGGGATCAGGCGTGAAAAGAGTCTTACCGGGAAGGTAATAACCATCCGGCTCCCAGCCGACCTTCTCATACCCCTGAACCGGATGAGGCCATTTGTGCCGGTTGACCCTCACGGATGTCTCCGACGGCCGGCTCAGGGCATCCGCAAGGCCGGCGCCGTCAATGTATGACTGGTGACTTATCCGTTCCAGGAACTCTTCAGGAAGCATCCTCATCTGGTATAAAGGCAAAGATAAGCATTGAGACTATACCGGTATAAAATAATACCACCCCGGGGATCAGGTGATGAGCTCACGCCCGGAGTCTCTGAGCAATCCGAGCGCCCATTTGATGATTACGGCAGAGCTGATGAGCGCTGCGATGGCATCTATATAAGAGAGACCCCATATCATACCTGCCACAAGCCCGATGATGGCGGCCATACTGGTCACGGCATCGGCAAGCACATGAAGATAAGCAGCCCTGATGTTGTTGTCCTTCTCCTCATCGTCGTGGTGCAGCAAAAACGCGCTCAGAATGTTAACACCCAGGCCTATGAAAGCGATCAGGATTGCTTCCCTGTATTCGATGACACGCGGATTGATGAACCTCCCTATGGCACCCGCGATGATCATGCCTGCAAAGATCAGCAGTATGAGTCCGCTGGTATATCCGGAGAGTGTCAGTATTCTTTCGCGGCTTCCGGTGAACGAAGGGTTGGCGGAGAGCCTCTGGACAAGCACATAAGCAGCCCAGCTCAGACCGATGGCAAGCACATGTGATCCCATGTGTATGCCGTCAGCAAGCAGAGCCATGGAACCGGTAAGCATCCCCGCAATGATCTCAACGACCATTGTGACCGCGGTAAGCATGACAACCCACCCGGTTCTCTTCCTGTTTCTCTCAATTGCTGTCACGTACAATAAACGGAGAGTCCGGCATTTTGTTTATCTGGCAACCTTCATTTCCTTGCCGGTCAGCCTGAAACGACCCGTCAGCACCCGGCCCGGCTCACCCCGCCTTATGAACTCATGAAACCTGGCACCGGCCTCACGGAGATAGCATTGGCTACATCAAGCATCAGCTCCTCATTCCAGCTGTTGGCAATGGTGATAGACTGTGTGTTACCATGTAAGACCTGAACTGATAGGCTTCCCGTCATATGGTTTCGAGATCTGATCCGTTGACAATATTTCGAATCTGCCCTTCTTACGGATATCCTCCGACGAGCTTCCGACCATCAATGTAAACCATCCCGGCTCGACTATCCAATTCATGTTTCTGTCAAGCATCTGAAGCTCTTCAGGCGTTATGGTGAAATGAACCGTTTTTGTTTCTCCCGGGGCGAGGCTGATACG
>JBHEOU010000306.1:0-1702 GCA_046260645.1 Bacteroidales bacterium
TCTACTACCCGCTCTTTAGGAAGAATCATCACTCCAGGCAGCTTCATCTCTTTCATTATAAGCTCTGACTCAACGCCCGGTATCGGCTCTTCCCTGGCCGGATATACAGGCAGAAGAATAACACTGTCGAGCTGGTCAAGGGCTGCTGCAAAGGCAGCTGCATGGTCGCGGGTGCGGGTAAAGAGGTGGGGCTGGAAAATGCCGGTTATCCGTTTCGTGCCATACTGCTCCCTTACCGAGCTGATGCATGCCTTTATCTCTTCAGGGTGGTGGGCATAGTCATCGATATAGATTATTTCGGGATAGTTGATCCGCAGATCAAACCTTCTTTTAACGCCTCTGAAGCAGAGCAGAGCCTTCCTGAGCTCCTCTGCCATAACCCCGCTGAGCATCGCCACGGCACTGGCAGCAACAGCATTCTCAACGTTTATGAGTCCGGGGAATGAAAAGTGAATATCTCTCTGTATACCCGTCGGACCCTTCAGATCGAACCTGTAGAAGTGATCGTCAGGCTGAATATTAATAGCGCTGTAGTCGGCAGTCTCATCAAGTCCATAGGTATAGTACGTTACGTCAGGCTGTCTTGCAATGATTGATTCAATCTTTTTATTCACCACCATCACACCACCTGCTCTCACTTTGCTGCAGTACTCATTATATGCCTCAACCATAGTCTTATGGTCGCCATATATGTCGAGGTGATCGGCATCGGCAGAGGTTACAATGGTCATGAGCGGACTTAGACGCAGGAATGACCTGTCAAACTCGTCAGCCTCCATTACGGTATACCGGCTGTTTCCGATGAGAAGATTGGTATTGTAGTTTTTAGATACTCCCCCGAGAAATGCCGAGCAATCGAGATGCGACATTTTCAGTATATGGGCAAGGAGCGTCGACACTGTTGTTTTTCCATGGGTTCCGGCCACAGCCAGTGTATCGGTCTTATCCGATATTGCTCCCAGTATCTCCGACCGTTTGTAGAGTGTGTATCCGTTATTGCGGAAAAAGCTCAAAATGTTACTGGTGGCGGGTATGGCAGGTGTAAAGGCAATGATAACCTCATCCTTTTTTGAGGGGTCACTGAAGAGCGAGGGCAACATGGCCGGATCGTCACTGAAACTCAGATGACATCCCTCATCAGAGAGCTCATCGGTAAGCTCACTCGCCGTGCGGTCGTAACCTGCAATGACATAACCTGCAGCCAGAAAATAGCGCGCAAGGGCACTCATACCGATACCCCCTATACCGGCAAAATAGAACCCTTTTATTTTACTACTATCTATCATCTGTATGCAAGTTTCATTATCTCATCTGCTATGATTCTGTCAGAATCGGGCAGTGCCATCTTAACAATATTTTCAGAAAGGGTCTTCCTGCGTGCCCCGTCTCCGGCCAGCTTTTCAACCTCGTGAGGCAGCATCGTGGCAACCTCATTATCGCGCAACAGCAGCGCCGCATCATTCTCAACCAGCGCAAGTGCGTTTCTGGTCTGATGATCCTCGGCAACATTAGGCGAAGGCACCAGAATCACCGGCTTGCCAACAAGGCAGAGCTCTGAGATGGTACCTGCTCCCGCCCGTGACACAATAATATCGGCGGCGGCGTAGGCAAGATCCATCTTGTCAATAAAACTGAAGACTTTAATATTGGTAAGCCCTTCGGCCGTGACAGCACCAGCGACCCTTTCGTAGTAGTTTTTACC
>JBHEOU010000307.1:0-1702 GCA_046260645.1 Bacteroidales bacterium
GTAATGACACCGCCACCGCTACATTCCCGGGCACCTACCAGGGAAACCAGGTGAAGATGTGGTCCGACAACTACTGGATGTTCGTCGGGAAATTTAAACAGGACACCATCACAGAAGAAGGCTTCGGCGGTGGATCATATACACTCGAGGGGATAGTCTACAAAGAGACAATAAAATACCACTCCTCTGATGACATTGTGGGTGAGACCCTCCGAATGAGAATCGTTGTTAAGAATGACACACTCATCCAGGTCTGGCCGGCCGACGAGAAGGGAGAAGTAAACAAAAGTAATTACACTTCCGAGAGGTACGTCAGGGTTAAGTGAGGAGGTGACTTACTGGTTTCTCAGGACCCCCGGGTATCCGGGCTCATGCCCCGGGCTGTTGACTTACGGCCCTATCCCGCCGGGTAAAGATCTCGGGTCTCTGGTTTAAGGTTTTGTGGCTCTGGTTCCCCCGGGCTACTGGCTCAGAGCCCTATGCTGCTGGTTAAAGACCCGGGCCTTGGCTCCGGGCCCAATGTTCTATGCCCTATAGTCCGTGAACCGGGCTCTTTGCCCCGTGCCCTGCGGCCTGCATAAGCTTCTCATGCAGCTTCGCGGCCCAGATCTCTATCTCCCCCTGGCTACGATCGCCCTCCTTGAGCAGCCCCAATAGCACCCTGAGCTTGAACTTCGACCTCTCGCCGGGATTCGCTTCCTTCCTGCGTTCAGCCTCGCCGCTGAAGAAACCCTCACTGACGGGATGCACCATGCCGCGGACATGCGCCGTATACTGCATGATCACCATGCGCGACTCCGCACCCTTCTCCGAAGCCAGCGAAGGGATAACGGTGAAGAGGGCAAACGGCTTCTTGTTCAGGAGCGCCTGGTTCCTGCGGACAAACTCCATCGCCTCCGGCACCCATCCACCACCCTTCTCAATGCTGCCGGCTATGACGGCACTGAAACCCTTGACCGTAGTTATAGCTGTCATGGGCAGAAGCGTCACCTCAGCACCCAGGCCGGTCATCACCCTGGCAATGCGGTCAGCAACACCGGCTGAAGGCCCGGCACTACCGGCAAAGGTGACAAGGATCTTCATCTTTAAGGTACTCAGGTTTACGATTACCAAAGGTAACAAAAAGTGAACAATTCTAATATTCCTGTTGCGCTGCAAGTACTTCGAAATTCAGGGTTTTCTTAGTATTTTTGCAAAAACTTTATCATGGCGATCCCGGGATTCTTCAAGCAAAACAAACCGCGTGGCTTCAACTACGTGCCGCGTTATTACGACCCGGTGAAGGAGGAACTGGAAGAGAGACGCAGGGCGTGGAGCAGGGAGGAAGCCCCTGATGGTGCTGCACGGTCACGGTCGCGCCAGGCGGAAGAGCAGGGGGCAGAGACCGGCGGAGACACCAACCGGAGCACAGAGCAGTCCTCCTTAACCGGACTGAACCAGCCATACCGGTCGAAGATCATGCGCGGCGACATGAAAAACTACTTCCAGAGAAGAAAGGAACGCGTTCAGAAATATACCCTGATCAGGATCCTTGTCATTGCTATGATAATGATCCTGGCATTATACTTTTACCTCCGCTTTTAACCCCTGCCAATGAGTGACATTATCAAGCTCCTCCCCGACTCCGTTGCCAACCAGATAGCTGCCGGCGAGGTCATCCAGCGCCCCGCCTCCGTCGTCAAGGAGCTGGCCGAGAACGCCG
>JBHEOU010000308.1:0-1697 GCA_046260645.1 Bacteroidales bacterium
ATCCGCTTCCCGCACAGTCCGGATGAGAAGGTGGAGATTGAAACGGTTGGCAAATTCTGGAATTACCTGACGGCTACCCTTAAGAACGCGCCGAAACAGTAAGTTAAATCAATGGCGGATCGGTAACTCTGGTTCCATTTGCGATCAGATATGAACAAGGGGCAGGCCTTATGGCTTGCCCCTCGTTGCATTCAGTTATATTCTATGTCATTAAAGTGCTTTGCCGTATCACGGCATCCTGGAGATATAAGTTTTTTAGGTCATAAAAGTAACATGACCGTATAGGCAACCTGACATTACTTAACGGTTATCTCTGCCAGGATGTCATCTTTCATCACATTCTGACCCGCCTTGACACCAACCCTGGTGACAGTTCCGCTGGCAATCGACTGTATTTCATTCTGCATCTTCATTGCCTCAAGGATCACCAGCGCTTCTCCCTTGATCACCTCTGCATTCTCACGTACAAATACGTCGATGATCCTGCCGGGCATAGGGGCTCTTACAATAAGCGTTGAGCTCTTGCCGCGACCGGTGCCCAGCACCTTTTTGCGCTGCATTGATATCGGGGTCTCTACGGTGAATGTGTGTCCTATGTCGTTGAACAGTATCTCATACCTGTTCTGTTTCGTGCGGACTATCTCAACAGGGTAACGTCTGTTCTTCCAGAGGACATGAATGCCGTACTTCTCATCTTCACGCAGCTCCACGCTGTAATCCCTTCCGTTGACCCTGATGATGTTTTTCAGGGGCAGGGTGAACTGGAATTTTTTGCCCTCGGTAGAGATGGCAAACAACTTCTTTATGGCGGGTTTGTCAGGCTTCATGGGGAATCATTAAAATTGTGTCAGTCTCTTCCTTAGCAGCCATGGCGTAAGCTCCCTGCTCTGGTCAAAGCTGATGTTCGTTTTGTTTTCAGTGAGGTTTTCCTCAATAAAAAGCTTCGTTGCCAGCCAGGCGGCTATTGTCTCCTCATACTCGCTGCTGCGGTGGTACTGCTCAAGGTCTTTCTCGATGAAGGCAGTGGTGAAGGTTCCCTCCTGGAAAAGGTGGTTGCGCATGAGCATCCGGAAGAAGGGCAACGTTGTCTTCGTGCCCTTGATCCAGATCTTGTCCAGTGCCAGCTTGGTGTTTGTAATGGCATGCCTGCGATCGGTGCCGGTAACTATCAGCTTGGCGATCATCGAATCAAAGGAGGCTACTATTGACGATCCTGCCCTGACCCCGGTATCGACCCTTATTCCTGGTCCGTCGGGGAAGCTTATCTTCTCTATCCTCCCGGGTGAGGGGGCAAATCCCGCCTGAACGTCCTCTGCATTGATGCGGCATTCTATTGCCCATCCGTTAAGCCTGATATCTTCCTGCCGGAGTGACAGTTCCTCTCCGTTGGCGATGCGTATCTGCTGCTCAATGAGGTCTATGCCGGTGATCATCTCGGTAACGGGATGCTCTACCTGTATGCGTGTATTCATCTCCATGAAGTAGAAGTTGCGGTCGGAGTCGAGCAGGAACTCCACAGTTCCGGCCGAATAGTAGCCGACTGCCCTTGCTATCCTGACGGCCGTGTCACCCATCCTTTTCCTCAGCTCCTCATCAAGGGCGGGAGAGGGGGCCTCCTCCAGCAGCTTCTGGTGCTTACGCTGGATTGAACACTCTCTCTCTCCGAGGTGGATGATGTTGCCGTGGGTGTCGCCCAG
>JBHEOU010000309.1:0-1680 GCA_046260645.1 Bacteroidales bacterium
GAACATAGGCAACAGGCCTTTTTATTATGCTGAGATTTATGCAGACCCGCAGAATGAGAACAGGGTTTACACGCTCTTCTCAGGGGTTAACGTAAGTGAGGATGGCGCACTGACCTTTGACAGGAAAACGGCCGAGTCGGTTCATCTCGACCATCATGCCTGGTATATCGATCCACGTAACCCTGACCGGATGCTCGACGGCAATGACGGAGGCATGGGCATCACCTACGACAGGGGCGCTACCTGGCGTCACATTGAAAACCTGCCTCTGGGCCAGTTCTACCATGTCAGGGTGGATGATGAGCTGCCCTACAATATCTACGGCGGCCTGCAGGACAACGGTTCGTGGAGAGGGCCCTCCTACTCATGGCACAACGGACCGCTGATCAATGAGATGTATGAGTTCCTGCTTGGCGGCGACGGTTTTGACGCCATGCCGGTGCCCGGCGACAACCGGTACTGCTATGCCCAGTCGCAGGGAGGATCATTGCGCAGGTTTGACGTCACCACAGGCTGGAGCAGGAGCATCAGGCCTGTTGCTGACGGAAATGAGAAACTGCGGTTCAACTGGAACGCCGCCCTGGCACAGGATCCCTTTGACAGCAACACCATCTATTTCGGCAGCCAGTATGTGCATAAGAGCACCGACAGGGGTGAGACATGGACAAAAATATCTTCCGATCTTACCACCAATGACCCGGAGAAGCAGAAACAGGATCTGAGCGGAGGCATTTCACCCGAGGCCACGGGAGCCGAGAACCACTGCACAGTCATCACCATTGCTCCCAGCCCGGTGAGCAAGAACATTATATGGGCCGGCACCGATGACGGGATGATACAGGTAACACATGACGGCGGGCAGACCTGGGAGAACACTGCACCGAAGATCAAAGACATGCCCCGGAACGCATGGGTGTCTCAGATTACGGCCTCGGCACATGATGAGGAGGAAGCCTTTGTCGTGGTCAATGATTACAGGCAGGGTGACAATGCCCCTTATCTCTACCGCACAAAAAACCTTGGCAGGAGCTGGCACCGCATCATTGATGACATGGATGTATGGGGTTATGTTCTCTGCTTCGTACAGGATCCTGTTGAACCCGGGCTGATGTTCGCCGGGACGGAGTACGGCCTTTATGTCTCCTTCGACGGCGGAGACGCCTGGAACAGGTGGACCAGCGGCTATCCCACCGTCTCGACCTATGACATGGCTATCCAGCCGCGTGAGCATGATCTTATCATTGGCACTTTCGGCCGGGCCCTGTGGGTGCTTGATGACATCCGTCCACTGCGTGCGTTGGCGGCAAACGGCAACAGGCTCCTGAAGAGCAGCCTTGAGGCATTCGAAGCACCAGAGGCCTGGATGGCATCAACAAAAAACCTGCCGGGATACTATTTCTACGGTGATGCGATGTTCCGCGGTGAGAACCGCCAGCCTGGGGCCATGATCTCATTTTACGCCCTGGAGCCGGGTAAAGTCGAGGTTGACATAAAGGATGACACCGGGAAAACAGTGAAGACAACCGAAATGGAAGCCGGCAAAGGATTTAATCGCTTTACATGGCGTCTTGACCGCAATGCCCTGCCACAGGTATCATACCCCTCGGATCAGGAACAGCAGGACCCCAGGGCAAGATACTACAGAAACTTCGGGGGAATGGTTATCCCGGGGAATTACAC
>JBHEOU010000031.1:0-13600 GCA_046260645.1 Bacteroidales bacterium
TATGAGATCCTATATTAACTTTCATTTTTGTATTACAATTTCTATTTAAAAAACTCAACAATACTGTTTGTTTTCATTGGTTATTTGTGCACTAACAGACTTTTCGTGTGTTTTCAGCATGCACTCAGTAAGCACACTACTACATGTATCAAAAATCGTTCCACATTGATTGAAAAAGCCATAGGCAAAGTAAGGTCATCTATCTGACTCTACAAGCATCTTGTAATCAACAATGTAAGAACTGAGAAGAAAGTTATCAACCGTTGTTAAGGGATTTAACTGCCACTCTGGCCGGTTTGCCCCTGCTCTTTTTTACCGGTTTTGGGAGTGCGGCAGCAACCAGCTCGGCGATATCGCTCACCCTGGTCTCCGTTGCCTGCCCGAAGGTCTTTTTGCAGAGCGGACAGGCAGTAATAAGCTCGTCAGGTGATGACAGGGTAAGGCTCTTTGCGGCGTCGGCAGCTATCAGCGCTCTCTTACCGGATGAAAGGGTCAGATTGCCGAGACTGCCTCCGCAGCAGAGCGACATGTTACCCTCCTGCGGTGCGGGCTGCAGCTCAGCGACATAGCTTATTACCGCCCGCGGTTCCTCAAAAATGCCTGAGCCACGGCCAAGTTCACAGGGGTCATGGTAAACAACCTTCCGGTGAAGGTAACCCAGCCGCAGCGACCCCTCCTCAATCAGGAGGTTGATGAACTCTGAGTGGTGCATCACGGTGGCCTCGAGGTAATAGCTTTCCCTGAAGACCTTATAGCATATGGGGCATGAGGTCACCAGGATCTTCGCTCCTGACTTCCATATAATATCGGAGTTATGGTTAATAAGCTCACGCGCCTCCTTGTCCCTCCCTGCAAGCATCAGAGGCCTCCCGCAACAAACCCCGCCCTGCTCGTCCATGAACCGGTATCGTACCCCCGCACTCTCCATGATCTTTTTCATGGCTGAGATGACAGAGGGCGTCAGATGGGTCATGCATCCTGCAAAGAAGAGGACATCAACGCTCTCAGCTTCCTCCCTGACAAGATATCCGTATGACTGTGTAGGTTCCCTTTCAATAGTGCTCCTCTTACCAGAGATCGAGTAACCCTCAAGAAAACTCTTTTTGATATCGGGCCTCTCTCCCTGTCTTCGCTCAATGAGGCGCATAGGTCCAAGCTCTATGCCAACGGGACAGGCCTCCTCGCATCTGCCGCACATGAGGCAGTTGGCTGTGATGGCGGCGATGTCCCTGTCGTTGCGAAGGCCCTTGATGAAATAGGCTGACTGAATGTCATGTATCCCTGCAGCATAGCTCATCTGGCATACGCTGATACAAACTCCGCATGACGAACAGGCATGTGTCTGCACCTCGGTGTATGATGATGACTTGTCTCCCGTGGTGATGCCTGAGTTGCGCATAAAAATCAGAAATAGTTCGATGGGTATGTGAAAATACCGCGTGACCGGCAGCAGAAAGAAAAATGTTCCCAGCGCCAGCGAATAGAGCCACCAGAACCAGGGTGCTATCTGTGCTGCGGGAAGGAATGATGCCAGGGCTGCCCCCAGGCTGCCGGTGAGGAATCCTCCGCTTCCATATGCCCCGCATGTAAAGCTCTCGGCAAGCAGCCTCGAGGGAAAGATGAGCCAGAGGCTCAGCAGCGCAATGCGGTCACTCCAGGTATGCTTCGTGGTCTTCTTCATGCCCATCATGGAGGGAATGAACCTTTTGATCACGGCCAGCAGCAGACCCGAGAGGATGAAGGCAAGGAGAAAATCCATAAGGTGTGTGTACCCTCTTGCAAGTCCGGCAGCACCGTGCTCGGGATTAAACGCGCGGAAGAAGATGGCATGTGAGGGCGGATTGAGATGCTTCTCCCCGAAGAAGTCGGCCTCGATGGTGCCAAAGACGATAAGCAGAAACCAGCCAAAGGCAAGGCTCATGTGCATATAACCCAGGACGGGATTCTTTTTGAAGATCCTCCGGTGCAGAAGGCTCTCCATGAAGATCTCCCTGATGCTCTGCATGAACGGCCTGCCGAAGAAACCCCGCTGAAGGCGCAGCTTGTCGGACCGCGACAGGTTGCGGAACCAGACAGTACTGCGCACCACACTGTAGATCAGTATGAAATACAATCCCAGGTTGAATGGCCATACGAATATCTCAGAGCTCATTCCTGTCACGTTTTCTGATGGCTTCGGCAGTCACGGCAACCACGTTGCGGGTGTTCACTCCCCTGGGACATACCAGCAGGCATTTGCCGCAAAGCATGCACCGGGTAACCTCCTCACGAAGAAGTTCGATCTCACCACGACGGATAAGAGTGTTCATCCGACGCAGGTTGAATGTTATATGCTGACCTGCAGTGCATGTGGCAGTGCACCCGCCGCAGGCAAAACAAAGCCTGAAGCTCGGCTCCATGAGAGTGACATACTCCCTCACCTTGCGGTCAGAGGTGTCATAATTGATCAGCCTGCTCTGGTTGATTCCGAAACCAAACCTGTTTGCCTGTTTCGTGCTCATCTTCCGTTCAGGTATCTTACCGTCTCCGCAACAGCCGCGCGGGCATGCGATATGGTATCGGTAATATTCATCGGTGCGGTGCAGGTACCGGCATAAAAGACCCCCTTCATCCGGCTCAGGTTGTTGCCGTAATGGTGATCACCGGTCTCAAGGAACCTGTTAATGCCGGTCTCAAGGCCGGATGCTTCTGCCATCCTTGTTCCCGTCTCCGACATCTCCATGCCGACCATCAGCACCATCAGGTCGAGCTCCATCTTAAGGGGCCTCCCGGCAAGGGTATCCTCCACCTTGATGACCAGCCGGTTATTGATGTTTACCGAGGCCTCCGACACTTTACCCCTGATGTAATTGACGTTGTGCAACTCCTGTGATTCACGGTAGAGCTCCTCATAATAGGGGCCGTACATCCTCATATCCATATAAAAACAGAAGACTTCGCACCCGGGGAGCATCCTCCTTACCTCGATGGCCTGCTTGACTGCCGTGACACAGCATACCTTGGAGCAGTGGTTGTTATTGACCTTCTCATCACGGGAGCCCACACAGTGGACGAACCCTATGCGCGAAGGGACCGTCCTGTCTGCCCTGACGATCTTTCCTTTGTTGAACATCTCCTCCAGCTCTGGCGCGGTAATGACGTTGTCATAAATGCCGTAACCGTATTCTTCCTTACGGTGTGCATCGAAGAGATCGAAGCCGGTGGCTATGATGACCGCATCAGCTCTCTCTTCGGTTCCGCCTGACAGACTGACAATCACATCATGGCCCTGATGCCTGATCTTTTCAACTGCCGTACTGGTGATGACATTTATATTCTCGTGGTCAATGCTTTTCCTGAGATATCCCCTGACTTCATCTGCCGGCCTGCGGTCGGGGAAAAGTACATGCCACTGTAACAGATGGCCACCCGGGTCCTGCCCCTTCTCTATGAGGGTCACCCTCATGCCCATCTCTGCCAGTGACCCGGCGGCCTCCATGCCTGCCACGCCGCCGCCGGCTATGATAACATGCTTCCCCTTTCCTTTCATCACCTCTATTCGTTCATCAGATTCACGGGTTCAGGCAGCCTTGAGCCATCCTTTGCAAGAAACCTCTTCGCCGGGTCAGCCCTGATGCCAATCTTTTTCAGGAGAGGAAGCGACTGAACATTATGATACTGAAGACCCAGCTCCCACGGATCATACCCAAGTACAAGCCCGGCAACCTCCTCATAGGTAAGGACTGGGATCCCCTGGTTATCTGCACCATAAGTAATATTATCTATCTCCTTTATTGTATACTGCCATCTATCCATGAACATAGAGCATCCCGGACAGTTGGCAATGATAAAATCAGGACGGTAAGGCTCCATCGACTCGAACTTCTTGCGCGAGGCGAAGAGCGAATAGCCCCTGTTTGCCTGTACCAGGTACTGCCTGAAACCGAAGCCGCAGCAGTGGCGGCGCTCGGGATAATCAATGATATCTCCGCCCCACGACTCAATCATGCCGATGAGCACATGCGGAAACTCCGCCCCGCCCACTCCGTACTTCGGGAACATCTTGGAGTAGTGGCACCCTATGTGCTCAACCACCTTCAGAGGCTTGCCCGTGGTGATATCAACCAGGTTGTACTTCGCCCTGCGGGCAATCTCATCCCTGAATTTGTATATGATGTCGCTGGTATGGGAGATGGTGTCAGGAACATCAAATGTGCGCCCTGTGGCTTTGAAAAGATTTTCACGGGTCCGTTCGAGCGTCTCCGGGAAGTGTTTCCATGTCTCCAGTATTTCAGAGTAGATACCGAAGGAGGTGACGCATGATATTGCAATATTCCTGTACCCGGCCTCCGTGGCCAGGGCAAAATGTCGGGCAACAACTGCCTGGATGGTGTCAAACGGCACCACGTCGCCGTGGTACCCTATGCCCGTACATGTTGTATGCCTGGGATCCTCGAAGACATCCTTTCCGAGATCGTCACGCAGGATCTTCAGTAAGACCTGCTCGGAGCCCGCAAAAAATGTCTGCCTGATACATGACCTGACATAAAAGAAATGATCGTCGGGTATCTCCTTCTGGTACTCGGCCCAGATCCTCTTTTTACCTTCCAGTTTCATATATGTCCTTCCTTACATCCTCCGTTTCGGACTGGTGAGTTCCGTTGTCGGCTGAGACCACGTGCCTGAAGTATTCAAAGTCCCTTCCCTCCTTTTTGAACTCAAGGCCCATCTCTGCCGCCTTCTGCTCCGATGCCTCCTCGATGGCGTCATAGAGCTCCTGCCCGCCTGTCACCTTAAAGATGCTCTTCAGCTCGTCAAGTACGTCATCGCTTATCTTGCGTGTCGGGCCCTCTTTGCCGTTAAGCTCTCCCCCGAGGCGTGCCAGGGAGTCGTCCAGATAAGTGAAATAGTGTTCCCATGCCGGGCCCTGCTCGGGATGGGTGTTTGGATCGACATCATAGGAGACCACACAGTAGCCATGCTTAAGCACGTTATCACCCACAGTTCTTTTAATTGCGAACTGCTGTCTGCCCTTCTCTGAAGCGGTGAAGTATCCCAGCTCCTGTGACAGCTTGCGCAAAGCCATGATAACCATGCCCGGGGTGTTGCCGCGCGGACAGCGGGTCTTGCAGCTCATGCACTGCCCGCAATACCAGATGGTCTCGCTCTTCAGCAACTCCCTGATGACTTCGTTGTTCCTTGTCTGCACAAGGTCAACAACCCTCCTCGGGTCATAGTTGTAATATTCGGCTGCAGGACAGATTCCTGTGCATATTCCGCAGTTCATGCATGCCTTCAGCCCCTCCTCAAAACGGACATCCTGCATTAGTCTTCCATAGAGATCTTCCATGATTTGGTCTTCGCCTTTTATGGGAAGCTCAAAAGTAGTCATGATGCCCTTCACAGGGAACGCTATTAAAGCCTATTTTCCGGGGGTATTTATACTTAGACAGGCAGTAGGCAGTCGAAACCAGTCGGCAGTCGGCAGTCGAAACCAGTCGGCAGTCGGCAGTCAAAACCAGTCGGCAGTCCACAGTCGGAAATCAATAGTTGCTAAATATATGATTAACTGAAGACTGAAGACTGAAGACTGAAGGTTACTTTCCAAACAACGCGCTCAGTACGCCGGAGTTGACAGTACAGTTCTCAATCCGGATATTCTCCGTGAGCTCCATCAGCGCTGTGTGCGCCTCCTCAGGCGAAGGGGCAGGCCCGGTGCCCTTCCAGTAGTCGATTATCTGCCGGTAGCCGTCAGGCACGGCAACATTCATAATGCCACTTTCCGAATCGAGCTTCTTGAGCGTCCACCATGCCCACCCGATGCTGTCGGCCTCAAAAAGCTTAACAGCTGACCGGTACCAGTCGTTGTTGTTCTCGCCCGATTCACCCATCCATAGCGGGACATTGTGTTCCGCCCTGATATCAAGATACTTCCGGATGGTCTCAACAGTGGTCGGATTCCAATACTTGTGAAAACTGTAGACCATGTTGTCATCCCAGGGTGGGGTTAAGCCCGTAAAGTCATTGGCAAACCAGTTGCCTTCAATGAATATGATATGGTTGGTATCAACCTCGCGGATGGCATCAGTGATTTCGCTAAAAAGCTGAAGCAGCGCCGCATTGCCCTCAAGCGGAAAATTGGTCTCGTTGATCAGGTCATAGCCTCCTATCCACGGTTCATCTTTATATCTCGTTGCAAGTCTGCTCCAGAGCGCCACTGTCTTCTGCCGGTTCAGCTCACTCTCCCACAGGTTGGGCCTGGTGGTATCTACATCGGCAATGGGTATGTCATTGCCCTGCCCGCCTGGTGCCGCGTGCAGATCAAGAATCAGGTATATCTCATTCGCAGCGCACCAGCTAAGAAGTGAGTCCGTCATAACAAATCCCTTCTCAAGCCATGTGATCTGCCCGGGTACAGGCTCATTCTCAACCGGCGGAGTGAACAGATTGTAGTGCATCGCTAGCCTTACTGAATTGAAACCCCATTCCTTCAGCGAATCGATATCCCTGCGGGTGACCATGTTGGAAAGCCAGGCATCGTAAAACTCCCCGCACCTCTCCTCTCCTGTAAGCGCGGCTATCCTGTTCCTTATATCATATTGCGCGGGAGCCACCCCTGACAGCTTGAGCATGTAAGGCTCCTGGAGCATCCAGCCCCCCAGCCCGATGCCCCGCAGGAGAATGAATTCACCCTCTCCGTTAACAATATGCCGGCCATCAGTCTTCAGGAACCCGGGCGATGAATGTTTAGAGGGGTTGCATGACACCAACATGCTGACAACTGCAAGCAACATCAGTAGATTTTTCATTTTCGTGGGTTTATAATTTAATTAACAATGTAAATATTTTATTTGAATGGATAACTTTATTCCCAAAGCCCGACAAATGAAAATGGACAAATTCATCATCGCACTCCTGGCTGCACTTTCAGCCGCAGCAATTTTTCCTTCATGCAGGAATGAGAAGATCATCACTTTCAGATCTCTTCTTAAGGAGATGACAATGAAAGAGACCCTCGCCAGGTTCCCCGACCCTTCATACAGGCTGGTGCAGTTCAGCTCGTATGACAGGCTCAGCATTCACCCTGACAGCGCCGGGTGGTTTGCAAATAATGATTACACCCGTTTCATCAGGGAGGAGAACACTGAAGGGCGTCGTGAATATGTCATGCTCGAGGCTGACGGCCCCGGAGCCATCGTCAGGTGGTGGATGACCTTCGGGAACGCCAATGCCCTTAACTCATATATCCGGGTCTATGTCGACGGCCAGGCAACCCCTGTCATTGAAGGCCCGGCGCCTGAGCTTGTCGGCAGAGGCCTCCTCGCCCCTGACCCGCTGAGCGCTGCTGTCTCTCCTCTGACCGAACCGCAACGCCAGGGGTATAACCTCTACCTTCCTCTTCCGTTCTCAGAAAAATGCAAGATCACACTGGAAAATGACTCTATTGTCATCACCCCTCAGAGAAGCACTCCTTCAATATATTACAACATTAACGCCCGCTTGTATGAGGAAGGGACCAGGGTTGTCTCGGTGAAAAGCCAGATGTTCCGGTCAGACACCCTGGCTATCTCGGAATGTGCTCAAGCCCTTCTCTCAAAACCCGGAACCGAAAGCAAGGATGACCTGAAAAGCTTTTCATCAGGAAAATTTGCCCCGGGGGAGGCGTGTTCAGTCAATATCACCAAACCGGGCTTTGCCGTGAACAGCTTCACCCTGTCGCTTAATGCAAAAGACACTGCATCGGTATTGAAGAATGCCATTGTGCGGATGCGGTTTGACGGCCGTGAGACCGTGGAGGTACCTGCCGGATGCTTCTTTGGCACCGGGTACTCGTACAACAGTTACCGTACACACTTCACCGCCGTGGACCAGGACGGAATCATGAGCTCTTCATGGTTCATGCCTTTCCGTGACAAGTGTGAGATAAGCGTCATCAACGGAACATCCGATTCAGTGTTGATTACCGCATCAGTTGAGATGTCTCCGTATAAGTGGGATGACTCCTCTATGCATTTCGGTGCCTCGTGGAAGGAATACGCCGCTGTTGAAACCGCCGGCTCTGAGAATACCGGAGGAACAGGACTGCACACCGACCTTAACATCTCTGACTTGAAAGGCAGGGGTCTCTACGTGGGTGACGCCGTGCTGGTATTCAACAGCGCTGACGCCTGGTGGGGCGAGGGGGATGAGAAGATCTATGTCGACGGTGAGACCTTCCCCTCCTCTTTAGGGACAGGCACTGAAGACTATTACGGTTATGCATGGTGCAGGCCCGAGCCCTTCTCCCACCCACTGATTGCTCAACCGACAGGCCAGGGTAACTTCCATCCCGGTATGAGTGTGAACATGAGGTATCGCATACTCGATGCCATCCCCTTCAATGAATCCATCAGGGTTGATATCGAGCTCTGGCACTGGGTAAAAACGACTATCGACTATTACGTCACTTCTTATTACTACCTCTCTCCGGAATAGCGACCTTCTCACAGACCGAAGCATACCGCCAGGCCTTCATTAAGAGCCTGATTATGAAAAGAGCCTGAGTTGCCAGGAAGAAGAGAAAGATCATCCATCCTTTCGACGGGACTGACCAGGCTGTGAACCATAATGAGAGAAATATGAAGATGATATTAAGAACCAAAATCACCAGTACTATACCGTACGAAAGCCAGAACCTCTCCGCCAACGTCCTGAAGCCTGCACCCAGAGCCCTGAAAACCTTACCTGAACCGGTGGCTGCCACGTATCGCCTCGAGGCATCCGCCACGAAAAGCCATACGGGCAAGCCAAGCAACCAGAGTGCATAAAAGAGGTAAAAAATATTCGAGCCGGGGGGCGAACCCTTTGACACAACCATTGTCACAATTATCGGAATGCCAATGACAATGAATGTCCAGGCTCCGGTAATAAGCAACATGAGAATGGCAATCTTCAGGAAGGGAAGGAAATTACGGGCCGATTCTCTGATGAAGGCGTTAGCCTTGAGGCCTCCCCAGGCAGTAGCATATGATGCAAAGAGTCCACCCGCAAAAAATGTATAAAGGAAGAATCCTCCCACCAGAAGTAACAGTCCACCCAGCGATGCCGCTGACATCAGGTTCACAAAGGGCTTGCCCAGATCGCCTGCCAGGCCCAGGTCAAACCCGTCTGCAAACCTCTCAACGGTCATGCTGTTCCCAAATATATTTACCAGGAAGCTTTTCAGAGGAACGGAAACGAACAAAATCATTACCAGGGTAACAACCCACATCAGCATGATCAGCTTGTATGATGATGCCGCCGCAGCGGCGCCTCTACTCAATGTTCTTAAAAGGGCCATCTCAAAACTGTTAAAAGGTGAATATTGAAATCATCATCTGCATAAGGAAAACGAACTTGTTTGCCATGCGGCGCGCTGCTGCGAACTTATGGACGCTGCTCCATGAATTGTTGATCCTGTCAACGTCGATGTCAATCTTGTCATCAGGATCAAGCTTTGCCCATATTACTTTCGCGGCGCCAGTGTATTCAAAGTCCTTGTAACTTGATTTGCCGTCCCATGACTCCATCACCTCTTCGCCGTTGTCGAAGCCGATAAGTACCTCAACCGGCAGGGTGACCCCTCCAAGCCTTTCGATGCTGACCCTGGAAATGTACAGGGTGTCGCTGGTCCGGTCACTGCGGGTATATGTCACGGAGTCACCGTCGACTACTCCCGCATAGCTCCTGATCTTGTGGGTGGTGACACCCGAAACCCTGTAGTCGCATATCTCATTGCCATACAGAACCTGGTCGAAGAACCAGTCCATGTTCTCCCCGAATTTATCGCCGTGTTCCTGTGTTACTACATCGTTCACCACCGCAATGAAGTCGCGCCCCGACGGATGGCGGAATCCCCACCGGCGGTAATATTCACGGAAAACGTTATCCATGACCTCCGTCCCGATAAGGCCCTCAAGGGTATGAAGCCATGCTGCCGCCTTGTTATATGACATCATGCCGTAAGTGCCGTGAGGGTAGAGCCATGACGGAAGGTCGTTGGTTGATATGGCACGGCTGGGAGATGATATGTAACCCATTCTTCCCTGGTCTGCATCGGACATCTTGATAAAAGGAAGCCTGATGAGGCCGTAACCGCCTCCGTAATAGTGGTCCACAATCCGCTGTTCCCAGTATGAGTTGATGCCTTCGTCTATCCACGGCTCCTCAAACTCGTTGCTGGCAAGGATCCCCATGAAATAGGCATGCCCGAACTCATGTATGGTGACCATCTCCGCCATCTTCAGGAATGAAGGTACGACGCCGCCCCCGGCAGAGGTAAACAGTGTTGTGTACTCCATGCCGCCGGCACCCGAGCCCGACAGTGGTGGATCGACGAAAGTAAGATGTGGCCAGGGATAGGGCCCTACCCTTTCATCGAGGTATTCAAGCGCGTAAATAACAGCGGCAAACTGGTTATCAGCCTTTTTCAGTCCTTTTTCAGTAGTCAGAAGTGTTATGTCTACTCCCCTCCACTTTTGTGTAAGCTCCTTGTATCCCGGCCATGCGGTCCATGCAAAATCGACAATGTCTTCAGCCCTCCACACAACCTTCTTCAGGCTGTCACCGAGGTCAATCTCCTCGATCAGCATTCCCCCCGAGCCGGCAACGTACTCTTTAGGCATGGTAACTGCAACGTTATAAACCGAATGGTTTGCATAGAACTCAGAGTTGGGATGAAACTGGTGGCAGTTCCAGCCGTCAGCCTCGCGCTGCCTCATGCCTGCTGTCTCGTAGACCCCGAACTTGGGGAACCACTGGGCAACGAAATGAAAATCGCCGGCGTACCCCGTTCTTACAATGGGAGAAGGAAGCCTGGAATCAAACAGTATGCTTAACCGCAACGTATCACCCGGAAGGACGGGCTCGGGCAGTATCACCTGCACGACTGTCCTGTCGTGGATGTTTCCGTCATCAGGCGACTGGAAGCTCATTGAATCCAACAGGTCGTTGCCCCTTTGGTCACTGATTGAACGTATTTTAATCCATCCCCATCCGTCGTCACCCTCCGGACTCCACCGCCCCTGCACGTTAAAAGAGCTTTTGTTGCTGCAAAAGGCATTAAGGTACATGTGCATCATGACGTCACCCACAGGCTTCATTGAGTTATTGACCCACCATGCTGTCATATCTCCGCTGACCGTATGTGTCACCGGGTTAAGTACAGCATAAATGTCATAACCGGTAAGCCTCGCACTCAGGGGACTCTCAACTATCACCTGTCCGGCCAGTAAAATGGGCAACCAGAGGAGAGCTGCAAAGACAAATCTTTTCATTAGTGTCCGTTTGTTGAATAACACCTTAAAAGTAAGGCTTAATTTCCTCCGTTTATTACATTTGCACATATTTCTTATTTTGTGCAATGGCCCGAAAAAGCACCCGCGATATGATCATTGACGTTGCAGCAGGACTGTTTGCCACGGTTGGCCTGCGCAGGACCACCATGGAGACAATTGCATCAGCAGCCGGACGGGGCCGACGCACCATCTACATGTATTTCAGCAATAAGGCAGAAATTTACGATTCAGTGGTTGAAAGGGAGATCAGACAGATCACTGAGCCACTCCTTGACCTGGTATCGTCGGCAAAGGTTTTTGAGACTGTTTTGCAGCGTTACGGGGATATCCGGGTCAGCCAGCTCAATGCCCTGCTCCACAGGAACCCACTTCTCCTTAAGGACTTCTCGCAGGGGCACAGCAGGGTGGAGCGATTGAGGGAACGGCTCAACAGAGATGAGATGAAGATTCTGGCCCCGTTTTTCCGCAAGTACATCAGCCGGAAGGAGTATCCCGTAAGGCCTTCGCCTGAGGAATATGCAGCGATCTTTCTGAATTTACTCCGGGGAAGTGACAGGCTGCTGACAAAAAAAGATGGCCTCAATGAAGCCATCCGTATATCATCGATCTCTGCCGACCTCTTCCTCAGGGGGGTTTCCGGACTCAGGGAGGAAAAGGCCTGAACATCACGGTTTTATTTTATCCCTGTGAGGCGGCGATCAGTTCTGAGTCTTGTATTTTTTCATTATATCGCCTGCATTCATCATGAGATCAATATACTGGGCACGTTGGTACGGCAGTTTATTATCGGTCTTTTTCATTGAGAGTTTCCCCCGGAAGGCATCGATTGTCTTATAACCGTGGCCATCCATCCACTTGTTCACCTCTTCGGTCATTGATTTTATCACGTCAGTGCCGTTCTGGTAGATTGTACTGACCGCCTGCACGGCATCGGCACCTGCAAGGATCATCTTTATCACATCATTGCCCGAATAGACACCTGTGGAGGTACAAACGGAAGCCCTGACATTGCCATGAAGCATTCCGGCGAATCTCAGCGGGAGCTTGTTATCGTCGCTGTTGCTGAGGTTGTAGGGCATGGTGTGTTTCTCTGCAAATATGTCTATGTCTGGCTGCAGCAGCCTGTTGAAAATAACAACCGCGTCCGCTCCTGCCCTGTCAAGGTCAGCAATGAAATTCACCGGATTGGTATAGTAAGGACTCAGTTTCACCGATACCGGTATTTTCACGGCGGCCTTAACCTTGCGGAGGGTCTCCAGCTGTCTCTCCTCGATTGTTGCCCTGGTTTTGTCCGACTCATCGGGTAGCGAGTAAAAATTCAGTTCCAGGCCACTAATGCCTGTGGCGGCTGCCTTGACGGCATATTCGACCCAAATTTCATCCTTGATTGCGTTCAGACTGGCAAACAGCGGGACCGAGACGGCCTCCCTGGCTTTTTTCAGGTTCAGCAGGTAATCATCAGGTGATTCGGGTACTGTGTGGGAGTTAGGGAAGAGTGTAATCTGTTCTGCATTCCTCTCTTCGTATTCTGTCATACGCTCTGATAGTTCGAGGTTTTCAAGCTGAACCTGCTCTTCAAAAAGAGATTTGTAGACGATGGCTGCGACGCCGGCCTCCTCCAGTTTGCGCAGGATGTGAATGTCAGTAACCAGGTTGCTGGCACCTGCAATTATAGGGCTCTTCAGTTCAATACCCATGTAAGTTGTTCTCAGATCTGCCATAAAGTATATTTTTTATGTATAACAATCCGTTAAACAAAATGTTCTGACCCTTTTGTAGTAAGATGAATGAGGTGTTGCAAACAGGCAGGTACCAGCGCCACCGAAAAGAAGCCGGAGGAAATAATAAGACCGGCAGGGGTTGCCGGCCGGTTCCTGATTTCCAAAAAAAGACCGGCAGGGGTTACCGGCTGGTCGTACTTTTATAAGATATGCTATTTAGCCTGTGTGAACTGTCCCTTCGTGACCCACATCACCACCTCGTCAGAGAGAGGCTTTACGGCAGGTTTTAAGAACCCAACCAGGTTCCCGTTTTCATCAATCAGATACTTCTGAAAGTTCCAGGCAACCTCAGAGTCGAGCACACCGTTGGCTGATTTGCTGGTGAGCCACTTATAGAGAGGATGCATGTCGTCACCCTTGACAGAGATCTTCGACATCATTGGAAAGGTCACTCCGTATTTACTGTCGCAGAACTCCTTGATATCTTCATTGGTGCCGGGTTCCTGGTTCATGAAGTTGTTGGCAGGGAAGGCTATGATGACAAGTTTTTGCTTGTATGCTTTGTTAAGAAGTTCAAGATCTTTG
>JBHEOU010000310.1:0-1654 GCA_046260645.1 Bacteroidales bacterium
GAGCGAACCGAGAGAATATACCGGCACAGTTCCTGACCTTGTATATGAATCATAGGGATAATAAGTCGAATTGTTTACTTCCGACTTTTCATGGGCATACCTTGCCTCGAAGTTCAGGAAGTCGGTCAGGTTATACTTTGCCTGATATACCCCCATGAACCTGTTGCGATTATTAAGGTCTTCCGGTTTCCAGAGCTGATATAAAGGGTTCTCCTGCTCCTGGTTCCATACGCTGGGAAGATAATTGTAGGGCTGCCCGTCTGTGTTCGGATAGTAATAGTCCACATCAGGCTCCGTGAGCAGCACATCGAAGAACATACCTCCGTTGAAGGTGCTGACGCCGCCCGGATCCTGGGATGTAACCTTTATATAAGTGTTGCTGGCTGAAATGGAAAGCTTGGGTGTCAGCTTATGATCAACATTGAGCCTGAAGGAGTTTCTCTTATAACCTTCGGTCTCAACAAGTACACCTGACTGGACGTTGTTCTCAAAGGAGGCCAGGAAATTGGTCTTGCCAAGGTGTGAAGCAATACCAACATAATTGGTGTAATTGGAGTTCTCAGCGAAGATGTCGTCTTCATGGTCATAAAGGACGGCATACTCATTATCCAGGTAATGATCATCCTCGAGATAGCGTGTTCCCGTAATCCCCTGTTCTGTACCCTGGTAATTGGCAGGATAGGTAACGCCGGCATACCTGGTGTAGGGATAGCTTGCCTGGTCATCGGCAAGGACATATGCATGATGTTCCGCCAGCCAGTATCTCTTTGCCAACTGGTTAATACCGTATTCATTTCTCACGGTGACCTCTGTTTTGCCTTCTGTGAGCAGGTTACCGCGCCTGGTGGTCACGGCGATGACGCCGTTCCCTGCGCGTGATCCGTAGAGGGCCGCTGCAGAAGCACCCTTTACAACCTCTATTGATTCAATATCATCAACGTTGATGTCGGCAAATGACCCCTCCATGATAGCTCCGTCAACGACAATCAGGGGATCCTGTGAGCCGGAAATCTGGGTGGCGCCGCGGACGAGAATGGTTGACTGTGACCCCGGCTGGCCGTTGGCGTTGATAACCGTAAGGCCTGACACCTTGCCCTGCAGGGCCGATGAGGCTGAGGTAGCGACAACTTCCTTGAGTTTATCCGAGTCAATCCTGTCAACTGATACAGACAGCTTCTTTTTAGGAGTTCCTGCCGCAACACCGGTGACGATTATCTCATCAAGGTTCATCAGGTCCTGCTCCATCACTATGTCAACCCTGTTCAGTCCGGTGACATTCACCTCCTGGGTCTTCATCCCGATGAAGGAGAAAACAATGGTTTTGGAGTTCTGCGGCACGTTGAGGGAGAAATTACCATTGGCATCGGTAAAAGTCCCGAGCGTGGTACCCGGAACAGTAACTGATACGCCCGGTACCGGGCCCTCCCCCTCCACTGCGGAGGTCACTGTGCCTGTAACAGTTCTTGTCTGTGCCATTAGTGCTGTGACACCAGTACACAGAAACAATACTAACAACAGAATTAGTTTCTTCATACGTTCAAGTTTTAGGTTAAGATAATAAGTTGGCAATATACATAATTGTTTTATTAAAAAAAAAAGAGAAACCCCATTTTTTTGGGGGTTACCGTGCAAATCAAGCCTTGCTGTGCTTAGA
>JBHEOU010000311.1:0-1622 GCA_046260645.1 Bacteroidales bacterium
GTGATGAGATACAAGTATGCCCGCACTGATACCGAACTGCAGACAGAAAGCGCCGACTACATCGCCGCCAGCCGTCCGGTAATAAAAATTACCGAATGGGGTGTGGATGCCATAGGAGCGGACCCCGAACAGCTGGGACTGTCTGGCTCGCCGACAAAGGTCAAGGAGATTGACAATGTCATCCTGCAATCGAGGGAGACCAAACACCTTACCTCCTCCGACAAGGATATTGAATCACTTGTCAGGGAGCTGCTTGAGAGTCATACTATTGGTTGATTAACAGATTAAACGTACTGACAGTGAATAATCTATTCGTCTTTTGCGAGCTTGATGAAGGAAAACCGGCTGAAGTGAGCCTCGAGCTGCTCACCAAGGGCAGATCGCTGGCCAACACCCTGGGCTGCAAGCTGGAAGCGGTGGTTCTGGGTAACGGACTGGAGGGCATTGAGAATGAACTCTATCCCTATGGCACAGATGTGGTGCATGTGGCTGATGACCCTGTGCTGGAGCATTACCGGACTCTTCCCTTCACATCAGTCATCGTGGGTCTCTTCCGCCAGGAGCAGCCGCAGATAGCCCTCATGGGTGCCACCACCGCCGGCCGCGACCTGGGACCGAGGGTCTCCTCGGCCCTGCACAGCGGCCTGACGGCAGACTGCACCGCCCTGGAGATAGGTGATCACTATGTAAAAAAGAGTGATACCACCTACAAGAACCTGCTTTATCAGATAAGGCCTGCCTTCGGAGGGAATATCATCGCCACAATCATCAATCCTGATCACCGCCCGCAGATGGCAACGGTCCGGGAAGGGGTGATGAAACGTGAGATTGTCAACAGGAATTTCAAGGGTGAACTGAAGAAGATCAGGGTTTCAGACTTCATCAGCCCTGAAGATCTCGCAGTTGAGATAATTGAGCGGCACATGGAGGCCCGGAAGGTGGACATCAAGGCGGCACAGATAGTTGTCTCCGGGGGTTACGGGATGGGCTCGAAGGAAAACTTCAACCTGCTGTTTGACCTGGCCTCCGTCCTTGGAGGAGAGGTGGCAGCTTCAAGAGCAGCAGTCGATGCCGGTTTCGCCGGACACGAGCGCCAGGTGGGACAGACAGGCGTTACCGTCAGACCCAAGCTTTATATAGCATGCGGCATCTCAGGACAGATACAGCACACTGCCGGCATGGACCAGAGTGGCAAGGTCATAGCCATCAATAATGATCCGATGGCTCCGATAAACACAATCGCCGATTATGTGATCAACGGCGATGTTGCGGAGATAATACCCAAACTGATAAAGTACTATAAGGCCAACGCCAGATAGAAAAACAGCAGTCTGACAGAAAAAATCAATACCGATGGCAAACTTTTATACAGACAACAACGATCTCAGGTTCCACCTCACCCATCCGATGATGGAGAAGATAGTTCGTCTGAAGGAGATGGATTACAGGGATAAGGATCAGTATGATTATGCACCTCACGATTTCGAGGATGCCATGGACAACTACGAGAAGGTCCTTGAGATCATAGGAGCCATCTGTGCCGACGTCATTGCTCCCAATGCCGAGGACGTTGACCATGAGGGTCCGCAGATAGTGGATGGCCGCGTTCGGTATGCCCGGGG
>JBHEOU010000312.1:0-1616 GCA_046260645.1 Bacteroidales bacterium
CGCTGGTCTTCAGGAAGCCTTTGAAGCTGAAAGTGTTCCTTCCGTCAGGCTTCACTGAGAGGTCAGTAGAGAAAGTACCTCTTTCCGTGGTGAGCGTTCCGAATGATACGAAATCAGTGGTGAAGCCGGTAAAACTGCCCTTGTAGGAGATGAGGCCCAGGTCATGGGCTATGACCGGAAGCTTCAAAGGCTTCCGGCCTGGTATTGAAAAAGCCTCTGCATCAGCAGCGCTGGTTCTCATCTCTTTGAAATCAATGTACAGGTACGTCTCGCTGAACAACGGAAGGCCTATAATGTCATAGTCGAACCTTAGCCTGGTTGACGAGGAAAAATCAATGCTGATGTTTCTTCCCTTCATCTCAGCAACTGTGCCGCTCACCCTGCCTGACATAGTTATTTTTTCACTCATGCCTTCAAGAGGCCTGACAAAGTAAGCCAGGTCAGAGGCATTAATGACTGATTGATTGAAATGGAGATCAAGCCTGACGCTGTTGATGAAATCTGCCCATGATTCGCTATCTCGGGGCATCACGAAGATCTTTTCGGCCGAGATGGCGCTTAAATCAGTAAGGAGTTCAAACTCCCTGAAAAAGAGTCCCTTCTGGCCAACGCTGACATTCATGTCGAGGCTCCGGCTGGCAAAGCCACCTGACTCGGAGAAGGCCAGACCCCTTATGACCATGCTGACTGAGTCGGGAATGATCTTCAGGTCTCTCAGTTTGCCATTGATTCCACTGAGCCTCATATTACTGAAATTCACGATGCCCTGACGTGTACCGATGGTGTCACCCATGTTGACAAGCGAGAAGGCTCCGTCATGCACATCGATGTTAACAAAACTGAGTTCCATGCGCCGGGTGGAATCCTGATCTTTGTCGCCCAACATGTTGTCCAGGTATTGTGTCAGGTTCATTACACCTGAGGTGTCCTGTGTCAGCCTGAAATCGGGTTTGCGGAGGTCAACCCTGCCGAACCTGAAGATCTGCTCTGACGGTTTGATCCTACGAATCCTCAGGTCAATCCTTTCTACTGCCAGAAGTGTATCTCCCCTCAGGTCTTCAAAGAGCACATCTTCAAACACTATTTTCCGGAACATGGTGTAGTTTATGCTGCCCATGGTTATCTTCGCTCCGGTCTTTTTTGAAATAGCCTGTGTAACCTGTTTTACCGCGAAGGTCTGAATACGGGGTGCCTGCAGGAGCAGGAATAATACAGTAGGTACCACAAGCAGCACAACTGTTATGATAAGAAGGACCCTGATGATTTTTTTAATAATTTTAGCCATTCATACTGGCATTCCCGCCGCATGCGAAGTTAATAAAAAAGAGTGATACAAAAATGGAGCCAGAGATAACGATCCTTGCGATAGAATCATCCTGCGACGACACTTCGGCGGCCGTTGTCAGTGACGGCTATGTGCTCTCAAACCTGATTGCCAATCAGGAAATACACAAGGCTTACGGAGGAGTTGTTCCTGAACTGGCCTCAAGGGCACACCAGGCAAACATAGTACCTGTGGTTGACCGTGCTTTGTCTGCTGCCGGTAAGAGAGCAGACGAGATAAGCGCCGTTGCCTTTACACGCGGACCGGGATTGCTTGGGTCGCTGTTGGTGGG
>JBHEOU010000313.1:0-275 GCA_046260645.1 Bacteroidales bacterium
GAGGGATGGAGGCTGTGGACGGACCCATAAACTTCGGTGAGACAGATAAATACTGGGGCCTGCTGGTTAACGGATTCACACACCCCTCATTCGAGGTAGCCTATAACCCTCCATATTACCAGGGACTTTTTGAGAGGTATGGATTTCAGGTCTATTATAAGATGGAGGGATTTCATTACGACCTCACCAAACCCCTCGATGAGAGGTTCCGGAAGATAGCGGAGTGGGTAGCCGCCAAACCCGGATATGAGTTCAGACATTTCACATGGAAGGAG
>JBHEOU010000313.1:338-1610 GCA_046260645.1 Bacteroidales bacterium
ACCGATAGCCATATACCTCATGTTCCCCGACCTGAACCAGATACTCAAGCGCCTTAACGGTAAGCTCGATCCGTGGTCCATGATCAGGTTCCTCTGGCTGAAGAAGAGGAATACCATGACCAGGGCCCGGGGCATGCTGATGGGCGTCATCCCCAGGTACCAGGGGCTGGGAATAGAGTCGGGCTTTATCCTGAAGCTGAGGGAGGCCATGAAGCATAAGCCACATTATGAGGAGGTTGAGTTCTCATGGGTGGCCGACTTCAACCCTAAGATGCGTAAGATATTCGTGTCGGTGGGAAGTGTCTCAGCAAAACACTATATCACATACCGGTACCTGTTTGACAGGACCAAAGAGTTTAAACGTTATCCAATCCCTGACATAAAATGATCTATGACGTTATCATTATAGGCGCCGGGCTCGGCGGCCTGACAGCAGGAGCGAAGCTGGCCCGCGAAGGCATGAAGGTGCTGGTCATCGAACAGCACAGTCGCCCCGGCGGATGTGCCACCACCTTCAGGCGCGGGGCGTTCACCCTCGAGGTGGGGCTCCATGAGATGGACGGCCCCGGCGGCCGCGACATGAAGAACAGGATCTTCAGTGAGCTTGACGTAACCGGCAATGTCGAATTTCTGACCGTGCCCGAATTCTACAGGTTCATCAGGGGGGAAATCGCGGTGACGGTGCCCCATGACCCCCAGGTGGCAGCAGCACGACTGTCAGAGATGTTCCCGGATGAGCAGGAAGGGATTACCAGATACTATGAACAGCTGCTGAGTCCCAAAAAGAAGCCGGCAGACAACAGCGACCCGGATATCAGTGTAGGCAGCTTCCTCGACTCAATTATCAGGAATGATGACCTGAAGCTTATCCTGCTGGGCAACCTCGGATATTTCCATGATGATCCCTACTCGCTCTCGCTGGCCTACTATTCAGTGGCCCAGGGCAGCTATTATACGAACGGAGCCAGCTTCATCAAGGGAGGCTCACAGAGGTTGTCTGACCACCTGACAGCTTATATCATCAGCCATGGGGGCGAGGTGCTGCTGAACCATCTTGTCACCGGGGTAACGGTTAAGGATGGCCGTGCAACAGGTGTGACCTGCCGGAGAAGGAGTGACCCTGCGCAGAAAATTATTGAGGCTACAGCCGGCGAGATAGTGGCGAACAATGCCATCCCTGCCCTCGCTGATCTGCTGCCGCCGGAACCGGGGGCACAGCTGAAGGATGAGTGCAGCGGGCTGAATACCGGCGCCTCCTTGCTGACGGTCTAT
>JBHEOU010000314.1:0-1606 GCA_046260645.1 Bacteroidales bacterium
GTAGTAACCTCAACGAGGGTTACCTTTCCGAGCATATTTTTCTGCAGTGCCTCCCGGGCTTTGATGTACGATGAGGTCTGACGTCCCTGATGACCCAGCTGGAAAACGATGCCGGATTCCCTGACAGTTTTTCTCACCTCATAGGTCTCCCCGACGGTCCAGGTGAGTGGCTTTTCACAGTAAACATGCTTTCCTGCCCTTGCTGCTTCTATGGTCATGGGCCCGTGCCAGTGGTCAGGGGTGGCTATGACTACCGCATCGACGTCAGGTGAGGCGATCAGATCCCGATAGTTCAGATAGCGCCGCGGCATGTCAGCTATCCTGGCTCCGGTACCTTCACGGTTCAGGTTGCCTGCCGTTACGCGGACCATCTCACCGTAGGTGTCGAAGATATCGCACACGGCAGTGATACGAACGTTCAGGGCCTGCTGCTTCATGAAATCACTGTAGCGGGTGTCATTCTCATTGGTGGCAGCAGCATCTCTCCACTCATCTATCAGTGACGGATGCACGAACCCCAGCGCCTGCACCAGCTGTTTGCCCCGTATGCCGAAGCCTATAATCCCGATCCTTATCTCCCTGCTGCCCGGAGGAGGAAGAGTATAATCAGCCTCTGCCGGGGACATCCCCAGTTCCTCCGATATTATGCGGTTGATCTTATGCTCATAGTGAGATTTGCTTATGGCACCGTAGGCAACCGCCCCGACAACGGGAACGGTAGCAAGTCCCTTCAATGCATCACGCCTGGAGATCTTTCTGCCCCCGGACACTTTGCTCTTTCTCTCTTCATTCATGGTTTTGATCCTTTCGTCTGAAAAATCGTGCCAGCCCTGCTATGTGCTCCGTGGGAAAAAGTGAGAGGACACCCAGGGCGAAAAACTCAATGGCGACCTTGTCTATAATGAAATAATTTCCCTCTGCCGGCATCGAGTATGTTATACCTGGGAGGGGGGGATGGGACAGGTAGTAGAAGATCAGCATCACCATCCCCGCATATGAAGCCCAGCGACTTAGAATGCCTAATAACAGCCCCAGTCCGATGAGCACCAGGCCCCACTCATTCAGGAAATCGGTAACGGACAGTATCCGTTCACTGGAGGCTATGGAATGAAACAGGGTCGAGAAAGGCCCGCGCGAATCCAGCAGGTATGCTCTGGCAGACCAGCCGCTGTCAATGACTTTTACCAACCCTTCATAAAGAAAATGCCACCCTATGGCAAGTCTGAGCAGCACAAGCCATATGGCCTGTCTATCGGTAAGGTTTCTCATCTGTTTTAAAAATCAGGCACAATGTTAATTATTTATGGAATGATTTCAAAGGGTTGCGGGTGATCTGCCCGTGTTGTTTTCTGATGCTGAAGAATATGGCGGACGGGGTATCAGGGAAAAACTCCGTTTAACAGGCACGGGAGGAAGAAGGTTGTTGTTCCTGATACACTGATGCTTTCTGAAGGGGCATAAAAAAAGAGGGTGTCGTTCAGAACACCCTCCTGATTTTCATAGGTTAGTCAGTTTTAGAAATGAAGGTCGACGCCGACGGCGACAACCCAGGTATTCTTGTTGTATTTCTCGGTAAACGGAACGAGCAGGCTTGTGCCTGTCATGG
>JBHEOU010000315.1:0-1594 GCA_046260645.1 Bacteroidales bacterium
GTATTGGAGATCCGGAATCCAGCAGGTCCTTTAAACTTTCAATCATGTGAATGAAATCTGCAATCTTGGCTTTTGCAGGCTTGTAAATATCTGCTGACTCAACATCGTGTAAAATTCTCCAGACACTCTGTCCGGTAGCGCGGGCTTTTTTGAGCAGCTCATTCAGTGTTTTATTGCCAATGCCGCGGCTGGGTTCGTTGATGATCCGAAGCAGCGCCTGTTCATCTTCCGGATTAATCAGAAGCGTTAAATACGCCAGCACATCTTTAATCTCTTTTCTCTGATAGAAAGAGAGTCCGCCCACCAATTGATAGGTAATATCTTTTCGTCGAAATGCCTCCTCAAATATCCTGCTCTGATAGTTTGTCCGGTACAAAATCGCGAAATCGTTATTTTGATAGCCGTGTCGCAGTTTAAGATTTTGGATATAGTTGGCGATACGATTCGCCTCGTCTCGCTCATCAAAATTTTCCAGCAGCGTAACGGTTTCGCCCTCTTCATTGTCTGTCCAAAGTGTTTTTTCGAGCTGCTTTTCATTTTTTTTGATGATGGAGTCAGCACACTGAAGTATGTACTTTGTTGACCGATAGTTTTGTTCCAGCGGCACTTCCAGTGCATCATCATAATCATTCTTAAAATTTAGAATGTTACTGATGTCCGCTCCTCTGAACGAGTATATACTTTGCGCATCGTCGCCCACCACACAGATATTTTGATATTTATCAGCCAGCATACGGGTTACTTTGTACTGAGCGTGATTGGTATCCTGATACTCATCAATCATTATGTAGCGGAATCGATCCTGGTACTTTTCAAGAACATCAGGATGCTCCTCAAAAAGCTCGATCGGTTTGATGAGCAGATCATCAAAATCCATGGCATTGGCCTGTTTCAACCGTTTGGCATAAATCTGAAATACCCTTGCGGTAATATCATCCAGCGTGCTTTGCACAAACTTGTGTTGATACTGCTCGGGGGAAATCAGCTGGTTTTTGGCATCGCTTATTTTATACTGAATGGTTCTGGGACGAATCTCACGCGGGTCGTAATTCAACTCTTTGAGAATCAGCTTGATGGCATTCTCGGCATCCGTGGTATCGTAGATTGAATACTGGCTGTTAAAACCGATCTTATCAGCCTCAAAACGTAGAATCTTTGAAAAAATAGAGTGAAATGTGCCCATCCAGAGTCCGGACGCTTTTTCACCGATCAGCCCCTGAATACGTTCCTGCATTTCGCGGGCGGCCTTATTGGTAAAGGTCAGCGAAAGAATATTTTTGGGCAGGGCGTACTGCTTTTGGAGCAGGTGCGCGATGCGATAGGTGAGCACTCTTGTTTTACCACTTCCCGCTCCCGCAATAATTAAAAGAGGACCATTTACATGAGATGCAGCTTTTCTTTGCTGTTCATTTAAATCGTTGAGAAAGTCGGATGATTTTTTTGGATTTGAATCGGGCTGAAGGGTAAACTGCTTCATTAAAAAAACACTTTCAGGTTAGAATAACTTCGAATCGGTAAAACTACGAATAATTGAGCAAGGGAGTGGAGGAAAATTTAGGAAAATTGTCCTCTTAGTGGATGATCAGATCAATGG
>JBHEOU010000316.1:0-1575 GCA_046260645.1 Bacteroidales bacterium
GACCACCTACACGCATGTTCTGGATTCCGTAGTTTCCTGATTTGTCACAGAAGGTAGCATACTGGGTGCCTGACGGAACATGTACCGCGACAATAGTGGCACCGGCGAGGCCTTCACCATTACTGTCGGTTATGTTACCGCTCAGTGAGGAGGTTGTCATCTGTGCCATCAGGGCCGACGACCCTATGAACAGAGACAACAGAATGAATGTGAACTTTAGTTTTCGCATAATTTGAGTTGAGTTAGAATGTTTATGGTTGTTGTTCTTTATAATAAATTGATTATTAGTCTATTGCAATCAGGTCTCAATTTCTCTGAGAGAGAGGGTTAAATTACATCTACGGGCAGAATAAGAGGGAATTGAGATTTTGTAATTATTAACAAGTTTTTAACGCGTTTTTAATAAGTTGTAAGTCAGTTGTTTCATAAATAATTCGTCGTGTGCTGTGTTTGTATTTTATTAATTATCAAAGTTATACAAGTATCTCACATTTCATTCCACTGTAAGTGCCGCATTGTCAGGGAGATATTTATTAACAACTCCCGAAAAATATAAAACCGTCACGGATGATAGGGTCACCCCCGGCTGAAGGGTCACCTTCCCTGCGCAATCTGCCGGGCCTGCGATGAACCTCATCTGTCTTAAGCGAATTGATGCTGAAAAGCTCGCCGATGCCTGCCTCAAGGCTGTAAAAAATAATATTGGCAATATAAATGGTATTCATTCTTCCGATCTGGCGCCCCAAAGGTAATAAACTCCTAATTTTGTATGAATTAAATTTTTGTTACAATGGTACGCCTGATCGCCCTGTTCATATCAATTGTTCTGCAGATAGTTGCCGCAGGAATAGCTCTTAGGTTCATGAAGATAACCAGGTACAGGCTCTCATGGATCCTTCTCTCAACCTCCTTTGTACTGATGGCTGTCCGCACCCTGATACAGCTCATTGAATACTTCCAGGGCAAGCCTTCGTTCGAGCTCATGATGGTAGACGAATGGATGAATGTGCTTATCTCGGTAATGATTATAACCGGTGTTATCCTCATCAGGGAACTCTTTTACTCCCTCAAGCGGGCCGAGATTGACAGGGCCAGGTCAGAGCGCCGGCTTCTGAATGCGGTCATCAACACTGAGGAAACGGAGAAAAAACGGTTCGCTAAAGACCTTCACGACGGACTGGGTCCTCTCCTGTCCACGGTTAAGATGTCTCTCTCGGCGCTGAACACAAGAGTCACCGACCCGGTTGGAATTGAGATCCTTCACAACACCAGCCATGTGGTGAATGAAGCCCTCAGCACCATCAGGGAGATATCCAACAATATGAGTCCTCATGTGCTTGCTAACCTGGGAGCGGCCAGCGCAATCAGCACATTCGCCGCCAAGGTCAACTCCACCCGGAGTGTAAGCATCGAGTTCAGGACAAATATGGAGGGCGAAAGATTTGATACTGACAAGGAGGTGGTGATCTACAGGGCTGCCTGTGAGCTGATAAACAACGGAATGAAACACTCAGGCGCCTCAAAGATAGAGATGGACCTCCGGCGGCATCAAAAAATCATTACCTTGCAGTATCT
>JBHEOU010000317.1:0-1538 GCA_046260645.1 Bacteroidales bacterium
CGTCGTTGTATTCCTCTACGGAGATTTTCTTGCCGATGTCTTCCTTGGTGATGCCGAGCGACTTCTCCACGCCGAGCTCCACGGGCAGTCCGTGTGTGTCCCAGCCGGCCTTGCGTTTCACCTCGTAGCCCTGCAGCGTCTTGTAGCGGCAGATGGCGTCCTTGATGGCGCGTGACATGACATGGTGTATTCCGGGCATGCCGTTGGCGGAGGGGGGTCCCTCGTAGAAGACGAACTCGCCACGGCCGTCGCGACTGCGGAGCGACCTGCGGAAGGTGTCGTTCTCGTCCCACATCTTCAGCACCTCGTTGTTCACCCTCGGGAGGTCAAGACCCTTGTATTCGGGAAATTTCTTCGACATATAACTGTTCTGTTTTCAGCGTGCAAAGGTAAGAAAAAGTCTTAAGGTCTCAGTTTCAAAGTCTGATGTCTGAAGGTCTCGAACGCAGGCAGGCTGAAAATTATGTTTCTCAAACATTATGTTTCACATACATAATTACTACAGACTGCTTCTCCGTGAGCTGACGGTTCCTCAATTCCATTTTAAATGTCTAATAATCAGTCGTTCCAATGACTGCCGACTACCGATTGCCGACTACTGGCTGCTGTCTACTCCCGATTGCCTGATTAAAAATTTGTATTTACTAGTTATATTGAGTAAATTTACTCAGTATATTGAGTAAAAATAAACTGTATGTTCCAAAGGCATGTAATTGAACAACTTGAATCCCGAATGAAGGAGAAAAGAAACTTCATCCAGGTGATCGCTGGTCCCAGACAGGTAGGCAAGACCACTATCATCAGTCAATTGCTGGAAAAGCTTGAAATTCCTTCACAGTATATCTCTGCTGACGGTGCGGGGCCTAATGGTGAGATTTGGATAGAAAAGCATTGGGCAGCGGCGCGCCGGACCCTGCTAACCAAAAGCACAGGCGAACTTATTCTGGTCATTGATGAAATCCAAAAGATAGAAAAGTGGAGTGAGGTTGTAAAAAAGCTCTGGGATGAGGATACCTGGAATAAAATTCCATTAAAACTCATTATTTCGGGTTCGTCGAGGCTACTTCTTCAGGAAGGACTTACTGAATCGCTTGCCGGACGGTTTGAGGTTACCTATATGGGACATTGGACCATGTCAGAGATGCAAGAGGCCTTTGGATGGAGCTCTGAACAGTATGTCTGGTATGGTGGATACCCTGGCTCCGCAGCAATAGTTGATGATGAGAGGAGATGGAAACGTTACATCGCCGATTCTATTGTCGAAGCCAGCATCTCGCTCGATATTATGATGCTCACAAGAGTAGATAAGCCAGCTCTGCTGCGCAGGCTATTTGAGATGGGTGTCAGGTATTCCGGGATGGAGCTCTCTTATACCAAGGTGCTTGGTCAGTTGCAGGATGCCGGTAATACAACAACCCTGTCTCATTACCTGACACTCCTCGGATCTGCAGGTTTACTTTCAGGACTTGAGAAGTACTCCGGCAGTATTGTCAGGCAGCGGGCATCCAGCCCGAAGTTTATGGTACACAACACTGCCC
>JBHEOU010000318.1:0-1534 GCA_046260645.1 Bacteroidales bacterium
ATTACATCCAGATAGCCGCACGGCTGAAGATAACGGAAAAGGAAGAGAAAAAGGCTCTCTCCGATGCGCTCCTCCGGATGAAGAAAGAGGGAATGGCTGAAGAGAGAAACCACGGCAAATACGTACTGAAGTCTGTCGGAGGATATGTGACCGGCACCATCGACCTTACCAAATTCGGTTATGCATTCGTGATCTCCGAAGAATCGGAAGACGATGTCTTCATTGCCGCCCGCAACCTTAACACCGCCCTTCACGGCGACAAGGTGAAAGTTATCCTCCATGCACGCCACAAGGGGAAGAGGCCCGAGGGAGAGGTGGTGGAGATCATCAGCCGCTCACGGGCAACATTCGTTGGCACCATAGAACTGACAAAACAGTTTGCCTTCCTCATGCCCGACAATAAAAATATGCCTTTCGATCTCTTTATCCCCCTGTCTAAGCTTAACGGGGCCAAGCAGGGGCAGAAGGCCGTGGCAAGGCTGGTGGAATGGGATCAGCGTTCACGGAACCCCGTGGGTGAGATAATTGAGGTTCTGGGCAATCCGGGTGAAAACGACACGGAGATGCATGCGATACTCGCCGAGTTCGGCCTCCCCAACAGGTTCGATCCCGAGATCGACGCCGCAGCTGAAAAGATACCTGCAGAGATAACCCCTGAGGAGATTGCGGCACGCCGCGACTTCCGCGAGGTGCCTACTTTCACCATCGACCCCGAGGATGCCAAGGACTTTGATGATGCCCTCTCGCTGAGACGGCTTCCTGACGGGAATATGGAGGTTGGCGTGCATATTGCCGACGTGACGCACTACGTCAGATCAGGGTCGGTAATTGAAAAGGAGGCCCAGGAACGCGCCACCTCGGTCTACCTCGTTGACCGGACCATACCGATGCTCCCGGAACGGCTTTCCAACCATATCTGCTCACTCAATCCTGATGAGGACAAGCTCACCTACTCAGCCGTCTTCGAGCTCGACAGCAAGGCTAACGTGTTGAAGGAGTGGTTCGGGCGGACTATCATCAGGTCAGACAAGCGCTTCTCATATGCCTCGGCTCAGATGGTCATCGACACCGGCGAGGGCGACATGAAAGAGCAGCTCCTGACCCTTAACAGCATGGCGCAGACGCTTCGCAGCCGGCGCTTCGCCTCCGGCTCCTTTGCCTTCGAACGGCTTGAGGTCAAGTTCAACCTGAGTGAGAAGGGAGTGCCCCTGGGTATACTCTTCCGCGAGTTCGGGACGGCAAACCAGCTCATAGAGGAGTTCATGCTGCTGGCCAACAGGCGCGTTGCGGAGCAGGTCGGTAAGAAGATGAACGGGAAGACCTTCGTCTACCGCATCCATGACAAACCCGATCCTGAGAAACTGAGCTCCTTCAGCTACTTCATCAAACGGTTCGGCTATGAGCTTGACACTGAAAATGTGAAGGGCCTTCCCGCGGCCATGAACAAACTTATGGACAATGTCTCAGGGAAGAAGGAGCAGAACATTATCGAGACTCTCGCACTGCGCTCCATGGCCAAGGCGGTCTATTCCAC
>JBHEOU010000319.1:0-1091 GCA_046260645.1 Bacteroidales bacterium
GAGTAACATAAATGACATTTGATGAGTTAGACCTTGATCCCGACATCCTTGATGCGGTTGAATACATGGGCTTCAGGGAAACAACACCGATACAGGAGAAAGCAATCCCGCCAATCCTGCGGGGTGATGATCTGATAGGCTGCGCGCAGACAGGCACCGGCAAGACGGCAGCATACCTCCTGCCGATTATGAATGAAATCATTTACAAACGCCCTTCCCATACCCATACCCTGATACTCGTCCCCACGCGTGAGCTGGCTCTGCAGATAGACCAGCAGATACAGGGACTTGCCTATACCCTTAATATAACTTCGCTGGCTGTCTACGGCGGCGGCGAAGGCAGCGCCTGGGACCAGGAGCGGGAAGCGCTCTCGCATGGTGCTGACATCATTGTAGCAACACCCGGAAGGCTGATCTCGCACCTCAACCTGGGATACGTGAAGTTCAATGAGATAGAGACCCTGATCCTTGACGAGGCTGACCGCATGCTCGACATCGGGTTCTACGACGATATCATGAAAATCATATCGCATGTGCCCAAAAAGAGACAGACACTAATGTTCAGCGCTACCATGCCCCCGAAGATCAGGTCGCTCTCGAAACATATCATGAAGAATCCCGTGGAGATCGCCCTGGAAATGTCAAAACCCGCCGAGGGAGTTCTGCAGGCAGTATATCTCCTGGAAGACAATCAGAAGCTGCCGCTGCTTAACAGCCTGATAGCCGATAAGCCCGAATATAAGAGCATCCTCATTTTCAGCTCAACCAAAAAGAAAGTCCATGAAATAGTCAGGGGACTACGGTCGCGCGACTATACTGTCGAAGGCATTTCATCAGACCTCGAGCAGAAGGCGCGCGAGGAGACCCTCCTCCGGTTCCGCTCGCGCCGGACGCGTGTACTGGTGGCTACCGACGTTCTCAGTCGTGGCATCGATATAAAGGATATAAACCTGGTGGTGAACTTCGACGCCCCGTCCGATGCGGAGGACTACGTGCACCGCGTTGGCCGGACAGCACGTGCCGAAACCACCGGTGTGGCTATAACCCTCGTCAACAAGACAGATATGTTCAAGCTGCAGCGGATTGAGAAA
>JBHEOU010000319.1:1281-1521 GCA_046260645.1 Bacteroidales bacterium
TTCCTTTTAACCAGCCCGAGCACCTCGAGACGCTTCAGGAGAGGAGTCGTAGTGTTCGTATTCAGGATCAGTCTCCTTGATATCTCATTGACAGTCAGACCGTCATTCTCCCAGAGCACCAGCATAACCAGGTACTGGGGGTATGTGATCCCCAGCTCATCAAGAAATGGCTGGTAGTTCCTTGTGATGAGCCTCGATACCGCATAGAGCGGAAAACAGAGCTGGTTATCAAGTTTAAGC
>JBHEOU010000032.1:0-12931 GCA_046260645.1 Bacteroidales bacterium
TCAGGGGCCTCAGCTTTCTCTTCTGCGGGTACTTCCTCAGCGACTTCTGCTTTCTCTTCTGCGGGGACCTCTGCGGCCACTTCTTCGGCGGCTTCTGCTACTGCTTCTTCAGGAGCCTCCGGGGCTGCTGCAGCCTTAGCTGCTGCCTCTGCCTCAGCGGCGATAGCGGCAAGCTTTTTGGCATATTCAGCTGCCCTGGCTTCCTTGATGACCTTCTCTGCATCAAGCTTCTTCTTGCGGATGTCTTCGCCCAGCTTCTCGAGACCTGATTTCTTTAACTCGATCTGCTCCTCCTTACCCGTCAGCCATTCGTTAAAACGACGGTCGGCTTCAGCCTCGTCGAAGGCACCCTTTTTCACACCCTCAATGAGGTGCTTCTTCAGCATCACGCCCTTGTACTTAAGGATCGCTCTGCATGTATCCGTAGGTTGCGCACCCTTCTGCAGCCAACCCAATGCCTTCTCGAAATTAATGTCGATTGTTGCCGGGTCAGTGATCGGATTGTAAATACCGATCTTCTCAATGAATCTGCCATCACGTGGCGACCTGCTATCCGCTACCACCACGTGGTAGTAGGCCTGTTTTTTGCGGCCTTTCCTAGCTAATCTGATCTTTACTGACATGTAAAATTTACTGTTTAAATGTTTTATGAAATTTTAAGAGGGTGCAAATATATCACACTTTTCCGAAGTAACAAAAATTATCGACCACCCAATGTTAATAAATAAATTGAGTGTTCAATGACCTTTTTGATATTTTTGTTTCCGGAGCCGTTGCAGGTTTAAATCCCTTGATCATGTCCTTATTTACTCATTTACACGTACATACACAATATTCCATTCTTGACGGTGCATCGGGAGTAAAGGCCCTTTTCCGCAGGGCGAAGGAGCTGGGCATGGAAGCCCTTGCCATCACCGATCACGGGAACATGTTCGGTGTAAAGGAGTTTCATGATGCCGCCACCGCCGCCGCCATCAAACCCGTTATAGGCTGTGAGATCTATGTCGCCCGTACCACCCTCGAGGACAAGACCACCGTCGAGGACCGTTCGGGAGATCACCTTATCTTGCTGGCCAAAAACCTCACCGGGTACCACAATCTTGTCAAGCTCGTCTCCCAGGCCTGGATAAAGGGCTTTTATTACAAACCTCGAATTGACAAGGATCTGCTGCGTAAACACCATGAGGGGCTGATCGCCTCGTCAGCCTGTATTGCAGGCGAGGCGGCGCAGGAGATCCTCTCGGGTAACATCAGTGGCGCCGAAGATGCTATACTTTCATACAAGGAGATATTTGGCGAAGACTATTACCTCGAGGTACAGAGGCATGAGACCAATGACCCCACTGCCGACAGCACCGTCTTCCCGATGCAGCAGCGGGTCATTGCCGCCTACCGCGATCTGGCTGTAAAGCATAACATAAAGATCATCGCCTCCAACGACGTGCACTTCATCATGCAGGACGAGGCTGAAGCCCACGACCGGCTTATCTGCCTCAACACCGGCAAAGACATTGATGACCCGAAGAGGCTTCGATATACCAAACAGGAATACCTCAAGAGTGAGGAGGAGATGCTCAGTATCTTTGCTGACATGCCGGAGGCAGTCGGGAACACAAATGAGATAGCCGATAAGGTCGAACACTACTCCCTTGCCAGCGAACCCATCATGCCTGAATTTGCCATCCCTGAAGAGTTCCCGGACAAGGATGAGTATCTGCGTCACCTGACCCTGAAGGGGGCGGAGGAACGGTGGAAGACCATCACGCCGGAGCTGCAGGCAAGGATCGACTTTGAACTCTCCGTGATAAAGAACATGGGCTTCCCCGGATACTTCCTGATAGTACAGGATTTCCTGAGAGCCGCACGTGAGATGGGTGTCTGGGTAGGCCCCGGAAGAGGGTCTGCTGCAGGAAGTGTTGTGGCTTACTGCCTGAAGATAACTGACATTGATCCGCTAAAATACAACCTCCTGTTCGAGCGGTTCCTTAACCCTGACCGCATCTCTATGCCTGACATAGACATAGACTTTGACGAGGACGGACGTGAGAAGGTGCTCAGTTATGTGGTTGACAAGTACGGGCACGACAGGGTGGCGCATATCATAACCTTCGGTACCATGGCAGCGAAAATGGCCATCAGGGATGTCGCCAGGGTTCAGAAGCTGCCTCTGCCCGAGGCCATCAGGCTGACCAAGCTGGTGCCCGAAAGGCCGGGCATGACACTGGCAACGGCATATGAGGAGGTGCCGGAGCTGCTCAAGGAGAGGGAATCAAAGGAACCGCTGGTAGCCCAGACCCTCAAGTACGCGGAGGTGCTCGAGGGAAGCATCAGGCAGACCGGGGTGCACGCCTGCGGCATCATCATCAGCAAGGACAACATCTGTGAACACATTCCTATCTGTACCGCCAAGGACACCAACCTCTATGTGACGCAGTATGAGGGCAACCATGTGGAGTCGGTCGGACTGCTGAAGATGGACTTCCTCGGTCTCAAAACCCTCTCCATACTCAAGGACGCACTGGAGAACATTAAAAAATCAAAGAGCATATTCATAGACCTTGACACGCTGGCGCTCGACGACAATCGGACATGGGAGCTCTTCAGCAACGCCGAGACCACCGGGGTGTTCCAGTTTGAATCTGTAGGCATGAAGCGTTACCTGCGCGACCTTAAACCCAACCAGTTCGGTGACCTCATAGCCATGAACGCCCTGTACAGGCCGGGGCCCATGGATTACATACCTCAGTTTATCAGGCGCAAGCACGGCAAAGACAAGATCTCTTACGAGGTGCCGGCGATGGAGAAGTACCTGAAGGAGACCTACGGCATCACTGTGTACCAGGAGCAGGTGATGCTCCTCTCACAGGAGCTGGGGGGCTTCACCAAGGGTCAGGCTGACTCTCTCCGCAAGGCCATGGGCAAGAAGAAGCGCAACATCATGGACAGGCTGAAGGAGGAGTTCATAGAGGGCTGTAAAAGGAACGGTTATGATCAGAACACAGTAAACAAGATATGGTCTGACTGGGAGTCATTCGCCGAGTATGCGTTCAATAAGTCGCACTCAACCTGTTACGCCCTGATAGCATACCAGACAGGGTACCTCAAGGCGAACTACCCGGCCGAGTTCATGGCGGCGGTGCTCAGCCGCAACATCAGTGACATCAAAAAGATCACGGTGATGATGGAGGAGACCAAGCGCATGGGTATAGAGGTACTGGGGCCCGATGTGAATGAGAGCCTCCTCCAGTTTACCGTCAACCGCAACGGCAACATCAGGTTCGGGCTGGGCGCAATCAAGGGAGTAGGAGAGAATGCCGTGCTCCACCTGATAGAGGAGCGCGAGCAGAACGGCCCCTTCACTGATATATATGACCTTGCCGAACGGGTGAACCTCAACACCGTCAACAAGAAGATGCTCGAGGCAATGGTGGTCTCCGGCGCCCTCGACGGGCTGCCGGGCCTGACAAGGGCACAGTACTTCTCAGCCGACGTCAGGGGCTCGAGCTTCCTCGAGAGCCTCATCCGCTACGGCGGCAGCGTGAAGAACATACGCAACAGCAGCCAGCAGTCGCTCTTCGGCGATGCCGGAGGCTTTGAGCTGGTGAAGCCCGAGCCTGCTCCCTGCACCGACTGGACCAAGCTTGAGAAGCTCAACAAGGAGAAGCAGGTAATAGGAATATACCTGTCATCACACCCGCTAGACGACTACAGGCTTGAGATAAACACCTTCTGCAACGCCACCCTGGCCGACCTCCAGAACCTCAGCGAGTTTGCAAACAGGGAGGTCTGCGTGGCCGGCATCGTCACCGAGACGAGAAGCGGCGTCACCAAGAACGGCAAACCCTTCGGCGGATTCACGCTGCAGGATTACTCAGACTCATTCGCCTTCCTCCTCTTTGACAAGGATTACGTTGCCTTCAGCAATTTCTTCAACACCGACTACCAGCTGCTGGTGAAGGGAAAGGTGCAGGGCAGGCACTTCAACCCTGATGAGCTCGAGTTCAAGATTAAGGAGATACACCTGCTGTCAGAGGTAAGAGATGACCTGATAAACTCCATAACAATAAAGCTGAAGGCTGAACTGATCAACACGGAGTTCATAAAAAATCTCCGTACAATCATTTCCGAGAATCCCGGGAACAAAGCACTGAAATTTCTGTTGATAGATCATGATAACAAGATTACCATACCCCTCTTTTCGCGAAGCATCAAGGCAGGCATAACAAACGAGCTGATCGGATGGCTTGAAGATAATCCTGAGCTCGATTTTAAAGTTAATTAGGTATCTTTGAGGCGGGGGGCTGAATACTAAAAACAAACATATAATAAAATGGCACAAGAAGTTAACGACAAGAATTTTGATGAGGTTGTTCTGAAGTCAGACAAACCCGTGATTGTGGATTTCTGGGCTGAATGGTGCGGACCATGCAGGATGATAGCTCCTTATATAGAACAGATCGCTGAGGCATATAAGGACAAGGCGATTGTCGTTAAGTGTGATGTAGACAGCTCTCCTGATGTTGCAAGGAGATTTAATATAAGGAATATCCCCACAGTGCTCTATTTCAAAGGCGGCGCGGTAGTCGACAAGCAGGTTGGTGCGGCTTCCAGGTCAGCCTTCGAAGCCAAGCTAACCCCGCTACTCTGATCAGCAGATGAAAGTATGTGTTTTTGCAGCTTCCAGCAGCCGCATTGATGTTGCATATAATAAGGTTGCCGGGGATCTCGGCACTGTCTTTGCGCGGGAGGGAGTACATGCCATCTTCGGCGGCGGCGGCATAGGCCTGATGGGCATCTTCGCCGACACGCTGATGGCCGGTGGCGGAACCATCACGGGTGTAATACCGGGTTTCATGCTGGATGAGGGCTGGGGCCATCCCGGGGTGAAGGATATGGTCATCACCTCTGACATGTCAGAGAGGAAGAAGACCATCTTTGCCATGTCGGATGCTGCGGTGGCACTGCCCGGAGGGGTAGGTACGCTGGAGGAGCTGACCGAGGTTATCACCCTGAAGCAGCTGGGACTGTACAACAAGCCGATAATAATTGTGAACACCAACGGATTCTATGACCATCTGATAGAGTTCTTTGACCACATGGTCAGGAGCCATTTCATGAGGCTGGAGCACAAGGACATTTGGCAGATCGTCACCATGGCTGAAGAGGTGGTGCCGGCAATAATCAACTACACCGGCTGGCATGCCGATCCGAAGGTGATCGCCAGGATTTAGTCTACGGGATCCGGGTACCGATGAACAGGATGTCATCTATCTGAGGGACATCTCCCATCCAGTCCCTGATGGCCTTATCGAGAATCCGCTTCTGCTCATTAACGGGCAGCATGTAGATCTCCGCAAGGATCGACCTGATATTTATCGTCTTGAACTTCTTATCGTCGTCACCGCCAAACTGGTCACCATAACCGTCTGTGAAGATGTAGAGCATGTCACCCGGCATCACATCGACCTTGCGGTTGGTGAAGCTCTTCTTCGCCTGGCCGTCAATCATTCCTATCGGGAAGCGGTCACCCCTGTAAATGGTCACCTTCCCGTTCCTGACATGATACAGTGGCTGATAGGCCCCTGAATATTCAACATCATGCTCCAGTATGTCATAGGAGACAATCGATATATCCATGCCGTCACGCACGGCCTTCTCGCTTCTCTGCAGGAGGGCATGGACAACCTCGATATTCAGATGGTCGAGGATCTCGGATGGTCTGCTTATGCCGCTCTCCCTCACTATCTTGTTTAGTGAGTTGTGGCCAATGATCGACATAAAGGCGCCCGGCACGCCGTGACCGGTGCAGTCGACCGCTGCAATATACTGTTTGAAGCCGCTGTCATGCATCCAGTAGAAGTCGCCGCTGACGATATCCTTGGGCATGAACAGCACAAAAGTGTCATTGAAGAAATTCTCCGGAGGAAGCATGGCGGCCTGTATCCTTTCGGCATACCTGATGCTGGCGGTGGTATCCCTGCTCCTCTCCTCGAGCTCGATGCTCTTGGTGACCACCTCTGCCGTCCGCTCTTCGACCTTCATCTCAAGAAGTTCCTTCTCCCTGCGCAGGTTTCTTTCCCTCAGGCTTATGTACATGTAAATGAGGGCAGCAAGGGCTGTGATGCACAGTAAAATGAACCAGGAGGTCTGGTACACCGGCATGCTGATCGAGAAGGAGAGCTCAACGGGCTCCTCATTCCAATAGCCGTAGTTGTTTGATGCGCGCACCCTGAAGACATAACTGCCCGAACTGAGCGACGAGTACATGGCTCTCGTCTGGTCGGTGGTGACCCAGTCTTCATCGGCGCCCACAAGCATGAACTGGTACCTGACAGCCTCGGGATTGACCAGGCAGATGCTCAGGAAGTCGAAGATGATCCTGTTCTGAGTATGCGACAGTTGTATGCCGTCAAGCATCGGAAACGTCTCATAGTTGACCAGCGTTCGCCAGATGTGCGTCGCCGGTTCGGTCATCACCGGGGGCAGTCTTGAAGGGCTCAGCCTGATGGCACCGTTGGCCGTTCCAAACCAGAGATCGCCCTTGTCGTCGGCGAAGGAGGCGTTGCTCCTGGTCTCTATGCCTGTGAACCCGCTTCTCTCAGTGAATAAGGATACACGTCCGGTATTGATATCATACCTGTTGAGCCCCAGGTTGGTGCCTATAAAGAGGTTGCCCGAGGCGTCAGGCTGCAGCAGGTTGATTGCGTTCATCAGCAGCCCGTCACTCTCTGTCAGCTTCTTCCGGACAGTGTCATTCCTGAGGCCGTACAGCCCGTCAATCGTACCCACCCAGAGTATTCCGTCAGTAGTCTCGTTTATGGTTGTCGGGTTAACGTCGGCTCCGAAGCTGACAGCAGTGAAGATCCCGCTGCCGGGCAGGTGTTTCGTCAGGCCGTTGCGCTCCTCCGTCCCGATCCACAGGTACCCCCGGCTGTCGCAAAAAAGCGATGTGATGTTATTGCCTGTCAGTCCGTTAATCTGGGTATAGGTACGGCTCTCCTTCCGGCCCTCATCCCAGAATATGAGCGCACGGTCAGTCCCCAGCCAGAGGTTATGGTTGCGGTCGGACACCATTGATGAGATTCTCAATGACCGGAGGCTGGAGTTGAGATCGAGGTCATACCTGAAATTTCCCTCATCAAGGTCATACCTGAATACCTCATCACCCGAGGTGGCAATCCAGACATGACCGTTGTTGTCCGGCCTTATGATGTTGATCTGGCTGCCTTCCAGGGTTGAGGGAAAATCGCTGAGCTTGATGCGGTCAGCAGGACTTCTCGAGGGGTTGTAAAGGGAGAGGCCTTTGCTGGTTCCGAACCAGTACCGGCCGGTGGGATCCTGTGCAAGGGTGGATACGTCATTTGAGGGGAGGAACTCCGGGGCAAGGAAAGAGGTGAAATGATCACCCTTATAGATAAAAAACCCCGCATCCCTGTCGGCGATAAGGATATTCTTTTCCTTGTCCTCTATCATGCAAAGGACATGCTGCGCCATCAACCCGTTGGAGGTATTGAAGACGAGTGTCCCCTCAGGTGTAAACACGGTAATTCCTCCCCTGCTCTCCCAGTCTTCCATTGATGCCACCCAGATATTCCCCCGATAGTCCTCCAGGATATAGGTTACGAAGTTACCCCACAGCCCGTTGCGTGTATCATAAAAGCTCATCTCCCCGCTCTCCCTCTCCTGCCTGTAGAGCCCTCCGTTGAAGGTCCCGAACCAGAAGTTGCCCTGTGAGTCTTCAAAGATGGTCGTTGTAAGGAAGTATTTTGTGAGTCCTTCGGGATTGAAGGGGATGAACCTGTCGCTGGCATGGTCGTATTTTTTGATGCCCATGTCGGTGATGCAGTAGAGGTTTTCACGACTGTCTGAATAGAAGCCGAAGGCGTCATTGCTGAGCCCCTGCCGTCCCATGTACTGCTGGCCGGTAATCATGGTTAAGCCGTGTTCCGGCATGTCCAAGCGCAGTGCGCCCCCAAGCGAGGTGGCAACCCAGAGGGAGCCCTCATACTCCACAATGCCTGTTTTATCGCCTGTAAGGGTCAATACCGGGCTGAGCGGGTCGGTGATGCGGGCGGAATCAACTCCAATGAAAGCCGAAGGGGAGAAGGAGACACGCTTGATGACATTATCCTCAATGATCGACATGCCCCCGCCGATGTGGCCGAGCCATAACCTTCCCCGGCTGTCTTCGCAGATGCTTTTCACCCCTCCCGGAGCAAGGCTGTCAGAGGTAGAAAAATTCTCAAACCGCAGTCCGTCAAAACGTGTCACACCGCTGCCGGTGCCTAACCAGATGAAATCATTGGCATCCTGAATGATGACATAGATCTTGGAAGCGCTTAGTCCCTCCTTGGAGCCGTATTGTTCAAAATAGTAGTTCTGCGCCGTTGCGTGACGGGGCATGAGAAAGAATAAAAGCGACAACCATACCGCGATGATAAATGAACGGGGCCTGCATTTACCGCATCTCAAGCGCATCAGGCTATTTCTTTATGAAGAAGAACGTACCGTCTTCATCCTTGAGCCCGGTAATCTTTCCGAATCTTGGCTTCTGCTGATTGTTCTGAGTTACGGCTTTGGTCACCTGGGTCACTATCTCCTCGATGGCTATGCAGGTGTTGGGGTTGCCACGCAGTGTGTTGGCGAAAGTGCGCGTGAACTGGGAGTCATCTACAGCAAGCTCATATCCGGCCGATGAGAATATCTGGCTCGACTTGAACTGTGTCGCCTTCCAGTCGACGCAGTTGCGGGCTTTGATGTCGGACCTCATTGCCTGGTAAAAACTGGGGCCCGATTCGCAGGCATCAGTTATCACAAGCACATGGGTCAGATAGTTCATGTAGGTCTCCATTGATGCCTTCAGGGCATTAAGGCTGTAGTATGTGAACTCCTCGTCGCGCCGGGCATCGATGGGTATCCAGTAACCGACGTCATTGATGAACTTGCCGTGCCCTGCAAACCAGATGACAAGTGATTTGATCTGTCTGGCCCTGACCTCGTCACGAAGTTCGATGGAAAAGAACTTCTCCATCTCCTGCTTAGACTGGTTCCGGAGCCTGCGCACCGGAAGAACCTGGTAGTTGTCTTCCAGCACCGTGGTGATAAGGTTGGCATCCTTAGGAGGACCCTGAAGAGCTGCAAAGTTCTGGTAATCACTGTTCTCAATAAATACCACAAGGGTATTGCCCATCGGGTTCGATTCCGTTATGGTTGTGCCCCGGCGGCTGAGAATATAATCTTTTGTTGTAGTGTTGCCGTATTTGTCCTCAGCAATGATGGTCACCCTGTCGTTGTTCCTGACATCAATGCCCTTGGCAATGAAGGCAGGATTAAGATTGTCATGCGAGAATTGTGCGCTTATGTTTTGAATCCTGACCGCGCTGATCAGGTTCTGGTCGAGCACCTTGCCCTCAATGTCAATATTTGAGGCCAGGCTGTCAATTATCAGCACATTGTCACCCGTCAGATAAGGAGCGAGTATCTGTATCTCGGGAGGATCGACTTCGGTGCGCCTGACACGATATGTCATCACGCTCTCGTTGTCATAGACATCGCGGGCGACGATCCTCATGATCCCGTCCGAAGCAATCTCCACCTCTGCGACAAACGGGATGGTGCCCCTGCCCTCCAGCTTCACCGGGACGTTATTGATTGAAAACTCAGCCAGCAGGCTCTTGTCGCTGATCTTGCCGGTGATCATCACGCTCTTCATGTCAAGCCCTACCTCTATCTCGCTTCCACCAATAACAGCAGGTGACTCGATGAATATCTCCGGGCTGTTCGATTCGCGGTTTATGGCGAAGAGCCTGTCATTTGCCTCGCGCATCATCCTTTTGGCATTCGAACTATCCTCATTCATGGCGATGACCCTCGCATAGTCGGCTGCCGCCTTCTCGAAGTCGTTCACCTCCTCATACGAATGAGCCCGTAGAAGGTAAGCCTCATGCTGGTACTGGTCTATGCCGAGCGCCTTCGTGAAATCGACGATTGCTGCAAGGTGCTGGTTGAACTTCTGATAATATTTTCCTCTCAGGATATAGTGTTCCATCCCTGCCGGTTCAAGCAGAATGGCCGTTGAAATGTCATTGATGGCTGAAGGGTAGTCAAGCCTGGCTTCATGAACGAGGGCCCGGGTCAGGAAGGCATCCACATTCTTCTCATCCTGCTGCATAACCATTTTACACTGGCCGAGTGCACTGTTAACGTCACCCTGGCGGATCAGAACGCGTGCCAGCTCGAGACGAGCAGCGGAGAGCGATTTGTCTTTTGTTACGGCCTTCTCAAGCTGCCGCCTGGCAGTGTTGTCATCATGCAGCTTCTGGTAGATTATGCCCTGATAATAGTAGTTGACGGCATCATCCCTCATCTGAAGTGCAGTGTCTGATGCCCCGAGAGCCTTATCCCAAAGCTCCATGCCCATCAGTGAAACGACCTTCTCTGTATACAGCTTGCCATTGCGGTATTCGGTCCTTATTGCCTGCTGCAGGTATGAAACCGCTTCAGAATAAAACTTACTCCGCTCCCCGGGTGCCGTCGTCTCCGATGCACCCAGCCTGTTGCACATGCGGCCCAGGTTATACAGGATGCCGGTATCATTGGAGACAAAATTATTGGCTCTCTTGTAGTCATCATAGGCAAGCAAATAGTTGCCTGTCAGTTCGTATGCCCTTGCTCTCTTGAGATAACCCTCGGGCGAAGCCGGAGCTTCATCGATAGCCCTGGAGAACTGCTCAATGGCATCTTCAAACATGTCATTTCTGATGAACTCCTCGCCGGCTTTGATGTACTTGCGTGACGACTGTCCGCTAACGGTCAGTACAGCAACAATAAACACCATTACAAGAACTGAGAATCCTCGCTTCATGACTTTGGCTCCTTTTTAATAATTGGGATATAAAAATACGAATATTTATTTACTAACAAATTTTGACAATTATTAACATAGGTTATACGGATTTTCAGCAAAAATGATACATGATTTCGAGGATACTTTTTTCAAATCTGACAGATTTGTCAGGTGTAAAGTCCGGGAAGGGGTCGGGCACACCTCCGCCGAACTTCATTCTTCCTGTGAACCGGCGGGCCTCATCCCACAGTCCGGACTCAACAAAGTGGCTCATTATGCAGGCTCCTCCCTCGACAAAGAGCGACTGCACGCCCATACCATGAAGGGCATGGATTATCTCTTCAATAAAATACTGGTTACCAGCAAGTTTCACGACTCTGACCCCCGGCAGGCTGACCTTTTCGTTACAGGTAAACAGGATTGTATCCACGGCCCCGTTGAACACCTTCGAACGGGGGTCCATGTTACCGCTGCGGCTTACGATGACCCTGAGAGGGTTCTTGCCCTTCCAGAGGCGGACGTCGAGCGATGGGTTGTCAGTGCGTACTGTCCCCCCTCCCGCGAGGATCGCATCCTCGGCAGCACGCCAGCGGTGCACCAGTATGCGTTCGGTGTTACCCGTAATCCAGTGAGGCTCTGCCGTGTCGCCCGCCTTTCGCTCCAGATCAATGAAGCCGTCGGCGCTGCGGGCCCACTTGAGTACCACATATGGCCTCTGTCTCTCATGCCACGAAAAGAACCTCCTGTTGATGTGGCGGCACTCCTCCTCCAGCACCCCGGTCACCACATCAATTCCTGCTTCGCTGAGGCGGGCTATGCCTCTTCCCGCCACCTTCATGCTTGTGTCCGTGGTGCCTACCACCACCCTCGGGATGCCGCTGCTGATGATCAGGTCGGCGCATGGCGGCGTACGCCCGTGATGAGAGCAGGGCTCAAGGCTTGAATAGATGGTTGAGGAGGGCAGCAGGCTTTTGTCTTTAACGGCGTTCAGGGCATGAACCTCGGCATGGGGCGTTCCTGCCCTGAGATGAAATCCCTCTCCGATGATGACACCGTTGTGCACCACCACCGCTCCCACCATCGGGTTTGGCGACGTGCAGCCCTCAGCCCTGCCTGCAAGCTCAAGGCAGCGGCGCATATAGATCATATCATCAGGGTGAACCATGAATGCTATTTCCTATCTTTGAATCATGGCCCAAAAGGTACAAACAATAAGCGAAACTCGCTCCCTGATCTCAGTAATGCTCAGGCGGCTCTGGCCGGCAGAGGAGGCTGAAGCCCTTGCCTCAGAGATCATCAGGGAATACACCGGCATGACCCGTGCCGCGCAGCTTGCCTTTGGCGACCGGCAGCCTGACAATGATGCCGCAGGGAAGATCCTCGCTGCTGCCGCCAGAGCCTCAGAGGGTGAGCCGCTGCAGTATATCACCGGATATACTGAATTCTGCAGTCACAGGATAGAGTTGGAGCCTGGCGTACTGATACCCAGGCCGGAAACGGAAGAGATGACCTCGATGATTATTACGGGGAACCGGGGTTTTGAGGGGACGGTCACAGACCTGTGCACCGGTTCAGGGTGCATCGCCATTGCTCTGTCTCTGGCATTTCCCCGGGCGACGGTAGTAGCCACTGACAACTCTCCGGCCGCAATCAGGGCGGCTGCGCGGAATTTTTCCCTGACCGAAGCATCAGTGACCCTTGCCAGGGCTGACCTGTTCACTGACGGTCACTCCGCCATACCCCTGAGCGATATCATCGTCAGCAATCCCCCCTATGTTACCGAAAGCGAAAAAACGGCAATGCACCCGAATGTGCTTGACCATGAGCCGCATGAGGCGCTATTCGTACCTGACGACGACCCGCTTTTGTATTACAGGAGAATCGCTGAAATAGCTGCCTTGCGGCTGGCGCCCGGAGGTACCGTGTGGCTGGAGGTGAATGAGAACCATGCCCCCGCGACAGCAGGGCTGTTCAGCGCCGACATTTACAGGCAGGTAAGCATTTTAAAAGACATCAGGGGAAAAGAGAGATTCATAAAGGCTGAGCGACATGGGTGAAAAAAGTGAAAAAGAGGAGCTCCTGCAG
>JBHEOU010000032.1:13172-13402 GCA_046260645.1 Bacteroidales bacterium
TGGATAATAAACAGGCTCCTCGCGGAGAAATTCATTGACGAACACCGTTACAGCCGGGCGTTTGTCGTCGATCACTTCAGGCACAGCCACTGGGGAAAGGTCAAGATCACAATGGGGCTCAGGAGCAAGAGGGTGGACCCCGCAGCTATCGACTCCGGTCTCGAAGCCATAGATGACGGGGAGTATCATGCCCTGCTCATGAAGATCATTGAAGAACAGAGGAAAAAGAT
>JBHEOU010000320.1:0-1519 GCA_046260645.1 Bacteroidales bacterium
ATTCCCGTACGATGGACCTGTCGCGCTTTGATGACCGCGACTGGGAGACGACCGATGAAGACCTTGAGTTTATCGGAGATTATACTTACACAGTAAGACACTATCCCCTGCTCACAAAAAAGCAGATTCTTTCCCTGAATAAAGTCCCGAAATACCTGTATGATGCCGGCTTCACCGGGGCTGACATTGACAGCCTCTTCAAGCCTTCCTGAAAAATGACGGTCGCTTCAGCCTGAGTAGTCTGCCGCCCACTGTAGACTGAAGACTGAAGACTGAAGACTGGCCTATCCCTTGTCCTTCAGCAACCGCTCCAATCTCTCCCGTTCAGCCTCAAACCCCGGCTTTCCAAGGAGGGCAAACATATTCTTCTTATATGTTTCGACTCCCGGCTGGTCAAAGGGGTTGATACCCAGTATGTATCCGCTGATTGCACAGGCCAGTTCAAAGAAATACATCAGCTGGCCGAGATTGTACTCATCAATGCGTGAGATGCTGATGGTGATGACAGGTACCCCACCGTCGATATGTGCTATACGCGTTCCGGCCTCGGCCTTGTGATTAACCTCTGACAGCGTCTTGCCTGCAATAAAACCGATTCCGTCAGAGTCGTCAGGTGCATCAGGCACTACGAGCCTGTGATGCGGTTCGGCAACATGTATGACGGTCTCGAACAGCTTGCGCTCGCCCTGCTGTATGTACTGTCCCATTGAGTGCAGGTCGGTTGTGAAGGTTACCGATGAAGGGAATATCCCCTTGCTCTCCTTGCCCTCGCTCTCTCCGTAAAGTTGTTTCCACCACTCTGCAAGGAAGACAAGTGATGGTTCATAGCTTATCAGAATCTCGGTTGTATACCCCTTGTGATAAAGGGTGTTCCTTGCGGCAGCATAGGCAACGGCAATGTTGGTATCCGTGTCATTCCCATCCCGAATCGAGAGCGCCATATCTCTCATGCCGGAGGCGAATGCATCAATATCAAACCCTGCCAGTGCCAGCGGAAGCAGTCCCACCGGAGTCAGGACGGAATAGCGTCCTCCCACATCATCAGGTATGACAAAAGTTTCATATCCTTCGTTTGCGGCCAGGTTATGCAGAGCACCCTGCTGAGCATCGGTGATGGCTACGATATGTGATTTCATACCCTTATCTCCGATTTTGTTCCTCAGATGATCGCGCAGAACGCGGAAGGCGATAGCAGGCTCAGTTGTGGTGCCGCTTTTTGAGATCACAACAATGTTATACAGTGTGGCATCAAGAAATTTCAGCAATGAAGCATGGTAATCCTCGCTGAGGGTGTGGCCTGCAAAGACCAGGGCGTGCTCCTGTCTTCCGAATGGATCCCTCAGCGCTTCCGTCAGTGCTTTTGCTCCCAGGTATGAGCCACCTATTCCGACAACCACCGTCACAGGGGCCTGGGCACGGAGCCGTGTAGCACACCTCTTTACGCCATCTGTCTCTGAGACAGTTTTGTCAGGCAGATGCAACCACCCGGTGAACTCACTGCCCCTGCCCCTGCCCTCCC
>JBHEOU010000321.1:0-1513 GCA_046260645.1 Bacteroidales bacterium
GGCGTATACGTTGACGGGAACATACACGGCAACGAGATACAGGCCGGTGAGGTATGCCTCTACCTGGCTAACAGGCTGCTGACGAACTACGGCAAGCTGAAGGAGATAACCGGGGTGGTTGACCGTAACGTCTACTATATCATACCCGTGGTCAACGTCGACGGCAGGGCGCATTTCTTTGAGGATGCCAATACTCCAAGTTCCAACCGCGGACTGCGGATCCCCTTTGATGATGACCGCGATGGCCTTTATGACGAGGACGGTCCGGATGATATTGACGGTGACGGCAACATCACCACGATGAGGATAAGGGATACCCTTGGCAGGCTCAGGACGGACCCGGCTGACCGCAGGCTGATGATCGCTGTCAAGCCCGGGGAGAAGGGCGAATGGACCAGGCTGGGACAGGAGGGCATCGACAACGACGGTGACGGCGTGGTGAACGAGGACAGCGAAGGATATGTAGACGGCAATCGAAACTGGGGATACAACTGGCAACCTCCATATGTACAGAGGGGAGCAGGAAATTATCCTTTTGAGGGTACCGGAATAAAGGCCATAGCCGAATGGATGCTGGCACGACCGAACATCATCATGGTGTTCGCCTTCCACAACAACGGGGGGATGTACCTCAGGGGCCCCTCGTTCAAGGCGGCGGGAGAGCTGCCCCAGGGAGACATTGCAGTATATGATTACCTTGGTAAGAACATAGAAAAGATCGTTCCCGGGTATGAATACCTGATAAGCTGGAAAGACCTCTATTCGACCTATGGAGACTTCACTGACTTCACCAACAACCTTGTAGGTTCATACTCGTTTGTGGGTGAGCTTTTCCAGGTGGAGACGGAGACCTATGACGGAACCATGATGAGAAAACAGGAGGAGAGATCAAGGTTTGCCGAGGGCTCTGATGCCGAGCGGCAGAGACTGCTATTTAATGATAATGTCACTCAGGGTGAGCAGTTCGTGGAGTGGAAGCCATACAAGCATCCGCTGTACGGCGATATTGAGGTTGGTGGCTGGACGAAGCTGAGTTCAAGGCTTCCGCATCCTTTCATGCTTCAGGACCTGGTTCACAGGAATGCCTCAGCGGTGATCTTTACGGCGCAGTATACTCCCAAGGTGAGTATGGATGTGTTCGAGGTAAAAAAGATCGACGGCGACCTCTGGAGAGTCAGGGTCAGGCTGGTGAACGAGGGGGTGATGCCTTCAGTCACACACGCTTCAATGAAGAATAAGCTCTACCCTCCTGATATCCTTAGCGTCACCGGACGCGGAGCGAAGGTGGTAAGCGGCGGGGTGCTCACCGACCCGTACATGGGTCTTGTTGACTACAAGGAATACAAACCTGAAGTACAGCTGTGCCAGGTGCCGGGATTCGGAAAAATCGAATACCAGTTCCTGGTGAGCGGCAGGGGGGATGCAGAGATAAGATTTGAGTCACGCAAAGCCGGAACTGTAACTAAGACAGTGGCACTGAAGTAGTATTTGCGATTTGCGATTTGCGACCAGA
>JBHEOU010000322.1:0-1507 GCA_046260645.1 Bacteroidales bacterium
GTTTAAAGGCTGTTGACATAGAGGCTTTGGGTCCTGTCATGGCCGTCTCTTCTACCTTCACGGTGCTGAGCCAGAGAACGCTCAGGAAGGAGATGATGCCATAGACGAGGAACAGCAGCTTCCAGTCGCCGAACCGGCTGGCGAACAACGCGGCAAGGGGTGCGGCAATCATTGATCCTATTGCCTTGATGAACTGTGAGAAGCTGAGAAAGCTTGAGGCTCTTCTCCCCGGCACAACGTCTACCAGCAGGGGGTTGGCGGAGACCTGTACAATGGTATTGCCTATGCCCAGCAGTGCAAAGCCGGCGATGACCGTGGCGAAGCTGTAGAAGAAATAAGGTATGAAAAGCCCGACGCCGGTGATGGCCATCCCAATGTTTAGCATCACCTTCTTCCCTACCCGTGCCTGAAGGATGCCAACCGGTACTGACAGGAAGAAGAACCACATGAAAGCGGCAAAGGGTATCAGCCCGAGAATAAAGTCACTCAGGTCGAGGTCGCCTGCCACACGGTCCTTGCCTATACCCACGAGGTCGACAAAGCTCATCACGAAGAAGGAGAGTAGCACCGGCACCACCAGTCTCATCTCGATTTTTTTCTCATTCATAATAATTATTGCTAATCATTCTTACATCAGGGGCAGGGAAGGCTGCACTGCCTTCCAGAATCCATCATCGAGCAGGTAGGCACCGCCGAGCAGGGCGGCGTCTTCCTTCAGCTCTGAGATGGCCACTGTCGTATGGCATCCGGTCTGTCTCAGTTCATTTTCGAAAGCGGGTCCGAACAGTTCCCATGCATGTGAGATATTCCCCCCTATCACCAGTATTTCAGCCTCAAACCTTATGAGCCAGGGGGCGAGAAAAGCACCAAGGCCGGATCCGAATTCAATGAACAGTGCCCTCACCTCGGGCAGGCGCGCTGCCTCCATGGCCACCTCCTTCACCCCGGCTGCATCTCTGCCGGTAACCTCATGGAACCTCGATGTGAACCACCGGGTGGAGAAATAGTCATCAGCTATGCCTGTTCCGAAGGGAAGGTGATAGACGCATCCCATCTTCGGCACCCTGTCTCCGTAAACCACAGGTATGCGGTCATCCACGAAGGCTGATCCGAAGCCGGTTCCCAGCGTTATCGCCATCATCTTCCTGTACCCTGCCGCCTTGCCGGCCCATGCTTCGCCCACGGCGAAAGAGCTGGCGTCATTCATGAACCTCACCCTGCAGTCACAGGGCAGCCCAAGCCTTGAGGCGACAGCCTTGCCGATATTGACGCCGTACAGCTTCTCATACTTGGGTACCCCCCTGATGAGGCAGATACCCCTGACGTAGTCAAACGGACCCGGCATGGCAAAACCAATCCCGCGGAGATTGAAAATCTGCATCCCTCTCAGAACCCTCTTAAGGGTATCAGTCCATACGGCGAGTATCTCGTCTGCTTCTGCCTTGTTGTCTACAGGGCTTTCGGCACGAGAGCCGCTTATGATCTTATGGCTGGCCATGTCCACGGC
>JBHEOU010000323.1:0-314 GCA_046260645.1 Bacteroidales bacterium
CCTGTCCTGAGCATTAAGGCTGACTCCGAACAATGCAGAAACAACTATCATCCCTGCGATCAATTTCATAATATTCATCTTCATTTCAAGATATTTACCGGGTTATTACTTGTCATATTTCAACTTACAGCCGGTAAATATAGAAATTCTGATTAATTTTTTCCTAATGTTGTGACTTTTGCGTCACTTTTGTTGTCAAGGCAGGAAAACGGCATTTCTGGCACTTCGTTGATTTTGAGATTCCGGCGGGTGTTACTGTAAAATAAATGATGTAACTTCAATGTCTACACGAAAGGGAAAACAATGTCGACAAA
>JBHEOU010000323.1:324-1497 GCA_046260645.1 Bacteroidales bacterium
GTGTCATTCTGGTCGGGATACCATGGGCCGGGTTGCCGTCTTACAGCAATGAGGAACCTGACAGTGCCCTTCTAAGCCGCTTCGGCGGACAAAAAGCTGAAGGACTTGATGAAGCGGCAAGGATTCTAACCCTCATTCGCAGGGTTATAAAAGACAATAACCTTAGTGCAGTGGGAGTGGAGTGTTTCAGTCTCGTGCAACAGCGTAAGGTGACGGCATGCCTGGCTCTGGCACAGCTGAACGCGGAAGGTATTGTTGCTGCATGTGAAGGAGACCTCGCCTCTATGGCAGGCATGATGGCAGGGCAGGCAGCTACCGGGATAGTACCATGGATGGCAAACACGACACGCCTGACAGAAAAGACACTCATTCTCTCTCACTGTACAATTGCCTTCGATATGGTCAGTGATATAAAGCTGCCCACCCACTTTGAGACGGACAATTCCCTGGCCATCGACGGACAAATGACGGCTACGGAGGTGACACTCTTCAGGTTTTCGGAGAGCCTCGACAGGGTCTTCATAGCCGAAGGCAGAGTGACAGGCAGACCCCGCCTGCCCGATGCGTGCCGCACGCAGGTGGAGATAGAACTTTCTGAAAATAAGCTGAAAATACTGAGGGAGAAGCCCCTGGGCAATCATCTCCTGCTGCTGCCGGGGAGCCATTCCGCCCTTCTTGAGCTTGCCTGCCGGTACAGAGGCATCAGAGCAGTTGAGTAGTGCACCATCCCGTATGGAGACATAACAATCGCCGTGTTACACTTTTTTGCAACTTGTACTATGGCTAAAAGATAAGAGAGATGATAGTTACATGTGTTCATGTTAAGGTCAGGCCTGAGTATATTCAGGACTTCATTAATGCAATGACTGAGAATCACCGGGGTTCTGTAGAGGAACCGGGAAATCTGAGGTTCGATGTGCTCCAGCAGGCTGACGATCCTGCCAGGTTTATGATTTATGAGGCATATGAGTCGGAGGAGTCTGTCAGGCTGCACAAAGAGACGGCTCACTATCTGAAGAGGAGGGATACTGTACAAGGATTTATGTCCGAAGATCGTTACGGCGTCAGGTATAAAATCATTCAACCGGCCGACAGATCGAAATGGTGAAACCCTTTCAGTTTTCAAGGCTGCCGATGATATATTTCGGAGGAGGGAAGATCAGTGAGCTTCCG
>JBHEOU010000324.1:0-1491 GCA_046260645.1 Bacteroidales bacterium
GTGCTCTTCTGGCATACGCAGTCACCGGAGAAAAGGACATTCCTTGAGACGAATGGCAGGGCCATTACCACCCACAGGTTCATTCCCGGAGGAGACCGTCTGGCTACAGGCGATAATTCGGGTATGATAGACATATGGAACACCTCTTCAGGAACCCTTGAGGGCAACATCGAAGGACATATGTCTCCCGTCAGATCGATAGCCTTTGACAGTACTGATGAGCAGATGCTTACTGCCGATGACACAGGAGAGATAAAACTCTGGTCGCTGACGGACCTGGCACAACCACCTGTAGTTTTTGAAGACAGCCAGAAGGGTATTATCTGCCTGGCCTTCAGCGAAGACGGCGAATCCTTTCTGACTGCTACGGGCCAGGATGTGACCCGGCGCCCCGCGCACGTCAGATGCATGACCTCAGAACTTTGCGAAAAGGTTACAAGAAACCTGTCGGAACAGGAGTGGTCTGCCTGGGTGGGAGACGATATTGAATATGAGGCCACCTGCCCTGACAAGGATTTCAATATCAGGGTCAGGGAAATAAGAGGAGCCAGGTAGGGCAAACTTATCGGTCCCTAACTTGTTATACTGCCGGGTAGGTTCTGCTTCAGGAGGAAATGGCTATTTTTGCATCCTGCTCATTTACATAAAACAGATACTGAATGAAAGAAAACAGAGTGTTGCTGATGATCCTCGACGGCTGGGGAATAGGGGACGGAACAAAGAGTGATGTCATCAGCTCAACAGGTACACCCAATATTGATTCATTGAAAAAGAGATATCCTTCTTCATCCCTTCTTACCTCAGGTGAAGACGTGGGGTTGCCGGAGGGGCAGATGGGCAACTCGGAGGTCGGCCACCTCAATATAGGAGCTGGACGGGTTGTATACCAGGATCTTGTAAAGATCAATAAAGCCTGTCGCACAGGTGAGATCCGGTCAAATGAAACTCTCAGGGAAGCGTTTACCTATGCCCGGGAAACGGGCGTAAAGGTTCATTTCATGGGACTCCTCTCTGACGGAGGCGTCCACTCACTCGACACTCACCTCTACGCGATGTGCGATATGACCATGGAATACGGGCTGAAGGAGGTTTACATTCACGGATTCGGTGACGGACGTGACACAGACCCCAGAAGCGGTAAGGGATTTATGGCTAATCTTTTAAACCACCTGAAGAACAGTAACGGTACGGTGGCCTCGTTCATTGGCAGGTATTATGCCATGGACCGTGACAAGAGGTGGGAGAGGATAAAGGAAGCCTATGACATGCTTGTACACGGCAAAGGCGTCATGACAACAGATATTCTGCAGACCATGCAGTCGTCTTATGACGAGGGGGTTACCGACGAGTTCATGAAGCCGGTAGTTGTCACCGGCGCCGACGGGAATCCTTTGGCAACCATTACCGAAGGCGATGTGGTTGTGTTCATCAATTTCAGGAATGACAGGGCTCGCGAGCTGACAATAGTACTGACACAGCAGGATATGCCGG
>JBHEOU010000325.1:0-1452 GCA_046260645.1 Bacteroidales bacterium
TTTATCCTCAGCCCCGTACCATTATGACCGGTATCAGTGTTACATTCTAACGTGCAAATCAATAGAACTATGAAAAAGTCAATATTATACGGTCTCTTCTTTCTGGCTGTGATGGTGGCAGGCTCATCGTGCTCCAAGGAGTTCCTGGAGCTTGAGCCCAAGACCGGCCAGGTAGAAGCCAACTACTACAAAACCGAGGGAGATGCCTTCCTCGCTGTCACCGCGGTGTATGATGCATACTCCGTACAGAACTGGCAGTTTGTTCCCACCATGTCGGACATCTGGTCCGACGATGCTTTCTGCGGCGGCTCCGATGCTTCGGACATGAGCCAGTGGCAGGATATGGAGATGTTCATGATGGAACCTACGAACGGCTCATCTTCCGATTTGTGGAACCGTTGTTATTCAGGCATCTACAGGGCAAACCTCTATCTTCAGAAGCAAGAGGGCATCGCCTGGGAGACTGACGGTCTCAAGGCGCGGTTTGAAGGTGAGGTCAAGTTCCTCAGGGCATACTTCTACTGGGATCTCGTCCGTCATTACGGATGGGTCCCCATGATAACTGAGGTGCTCCCTGATGTGGAAGAGTACAAGAATGTTACGCAGAGCAGTCCGAATGAGATCTTTGCACTGATAGCCTCAGATCTTCTTGATGCCGTCTCTGTCCTGCCGGTAACCATTCCTGCAGCTGAAAAGGGCCGGGTATCCAAAGGGGCTGCACAGGCACTGGCGGCACGCATTTACCTTTATCACACAGGCATGAGTGCCATCAGCGAACTGGGCCTTACTGCAGAACAGTGGAGCAACGGAACCACAGCCATCAACAAGACATGGGTGCAGTTAGCTCTCGATCAGGTTATTCTGAGTGAACAGTATTCTCTTATACCTGACTACGCAGACCTGTTCGACTGGGACAACCAGAACAACAGTGAAGGTGTGCTCGAGATACAATATTCAGACAAGGCAAAATCAGGCGACTGGGGAGGCTGGAACATCAACGGCAACTTCTCATGCGTGTGGATCGGCATACGTAACCCTCAGGGTGACGCTACCGTTTTCCCGGGATGGTCATTTCCTATCCCAACCTGGAGCCTGGCTGATGAATTTGAACCCGGCGACCCGAGGAAATATGTCACCCTCTATGATGCTGAGACGATCCTGACCGACTATAACAGGGCGTTTATGAATACCGGCTACTTCAATAAGAAGTATTTGGCGCGTGCCGACTACCAGGGATCGGGCGGCGACCCCAACCATAACTTCCCCCGCAACCATATGGATATCAGGTTTGCCGATGTGCTGCTGATGGCAGCAGAAGTATGGCTGGCCGACAATCCCGGCAAGGCTGCAGGGTACTATAACAGGGTCAGGACCAGGGCACTGGGTGAAGCAGCGGCTAAAGAGACGATAACTCTTGATGACATATACCATGAAAGACGTGTGGAATTCGGA
>JBHEOU010000326.1:0-1448 GCA_046260645.1 Bacteroidales bacterium
ATTAACTGGAGCGAGAATAATCTTGACAATTCGTCATCGCCTTACCTGAGACAGCATGCCGGTAACCCGATCTGGTGGCAGGAATGGAGCAGCGAGACCCTCGCCCATGCCGCCGCAGAGAACAAGCCTCTGCTGGTCTCGGTGGGATACGCCACATGCCACTGGTGTCATGTGATGGCTGCCGAAGCCTTCTCTGACCCGGAGACGGCAGGCTACCTCAACGAACATTTCGTTAGCATCAAGATAGACCGTGTGCATGCTCTGACCTATGCCCCGCTGCGCACCTCAGGAAACCGCTATTCCTTTCTTTATATCGCACAGGCTGTAATAGAATTCATTGAGCAGAGGGGCGATAACATAATGTCCTTCAGTCCTTCGGAACAGGAGGCTCCACTGGCAGACGCAGAGCGACTGACCGAAAGCCTCGGGGAGCATTTCGACCGTGAATCCGGCGGCTTTGGCGCAGGCCAGAAGTTCCCTCCCCACTCCACCCTCCTCTTCATGCTGTACCGCATGGCGGTCAATGGTGTGGGAAAAACGGCGGAGATTGCCTCCGGCGCGGACGGGACAGACGATTTAACAAGCGAAGCTGGAAAGGACAGGGCAGCCGGTGTTGACACCGAAGCTGGAAAGGACAGGGCATCCGGTGCAGACACCGGGAAGGTCAGCGAGATGGTCGCCACAACACTTGATACGATGTTGATGCGGGGGCTGAATGACCACCTGCAGGGAGGTATTTATCGCTACTGCGTCGACCGTGAGTGGACCATACCCCATTTCGAGAAGATGCTCTATGATCAGGCGCTGGCGTTATGGAGCTACAGTCTGGCTTACAGGGTGACAGGCACGGATCACTACAGGACTATGGCGGAAAAGATTGTGAAGAGCCTTGACGAGACCTTCCTGCATGACGGGATGTATGTCTCGGCCTTCAATGCCGACACTGATCATAAGGAGGGAATCACCTACCTCTGGAGCAGGGAGGAACTTGCCGCGCTGCTGACGCCGGCTGAGTTTGATAGGTTCCGCGAAGTCTACGAGATAAGCATCGAGGGCAACTTCGAGGGGCTCAACCATCTCATCAGGAAGAATAGTGACCGCATTGATGCTATTGAGGAGAAGCTGCTGACAGCCAGGCTGAAGCGCAGCCAGCCCTCACGCGACGACAAGATACTCAGCGGCCTCAACGCTCTTACCGCCGTGGCGCTGATACAGGCCGGAAGGCACCTCGGGCGCCCTGACCTGGAGGCCGGTGCCGTGACACTGGTATGGAAACTGCTCGGCACCTTCTGGGATGGTACGTCCCTCTCCCACTCGTACTTTGACGGGGTACTGCAGCGGCAGAGCTTCCTGTCCGATGCGGCAGCACTGCTGCTGGCGATCACCATGCTTTACGAGACCGATGAGTCGTGGGGAGAGACAATGACCACAATGGCGGAGTATGTAGG
>JBHEOU010000327.1:0-279 GCA_046260645.1 Bacteroidales bacterium
CTTGAGGGCTTACCGCGGAACATCACCTCCCTGCCTTCGGAACGCTCCGAGGCTGCTGCAAAGATCCTGTCGACGGGGAAATTTTTCTCTTCAAGAACCTTTAGCATCATCCTTCCCACCATCCCTGTGACTCCAACAACTGCAACTTTCATTTGTATGTTATTTGAAAAAAATATACGAACTTTATATTGAAAAAGTGCGACAAATTTAATCCTTTTTTAGTCCCGCTGCATGAAAAAGATTATTGTATTGTCGTTGCTGCCTCTGTATCTGCATGTT
>JBHEOU010000327.1:289-1437 GCA_046260645.1 Bacteroidales bacterium
GCACAGGTACAGGGCGGCTGTGAAGGGAGTCCCTTCATGGGGGAGCTGGTCATCTCCGAGATCATGGCTGATCCCGTACCTGCGTACGGTCTGCCTGAGAAGGAGTATCTTGAGATCACGAACCGCACGGGCGACAGTCTGTTTACCAGAGGTATTATGCTTATATCCGGGCCGGATACGGCGTACCTACTCCAGGAGAGTATGGCTCCGGGTGAGAGTGTCATCCTCTGTTCCACCGGAAACAGGGCTGCTTTCCTTCCGTACGGGCGCGTCATGGCCATAAAGTCATTCCCGTCACTGAACAATGACGGGGAGGTCATTGCGCTTCGCGATGGCTGCGGCAGGCTCATCCATGCCGTCAGTTATTCGCCCGTGTTTCTTGGTGACGGACCGAAGTCAGATGGCGGATGGTCGGCCGAGCTGACAGACATGAGCAACCCGTTCAATGAGCCAGAGGCGTGGAACCCCTCTTCGGATCCTTCAGGCGGCACTCCAGGGAGGGCTAACTCTGCGGATATCAAAACCATCGATGCAAGCTGTCCGCAGGTCATTGCCGTCTGGCCGGAATCGCCTCTCATGATCGCGGTGCTTTTTGACGAGACCGTAATAATTGCGGGGGATGCATGCTGGATGGCAGACGGTAGGGAGACTCTCCCGGCATTGTCCGGTGACCCTGCCGACCGCAAAGTTCTGGTTCCCCTCAGGCAGGAGATCAGGCATGATGCAATCATCACGCTTATCATAGCATCGTCAGTCACAGATTTTGCAGGGAACAGGTCCTGTTCAACGAAGCTCATGACGGGCATCCCTTCTGATCCCATGCCGGGAGAAATAATGTTTAACGAACTTCTGTCAGACCCCGTGGAAGGATGCAGTGAATATATTGAGCTTTACAACAATTCAACGAGGGTCATTGATCTGTCACGTCTATCGGCAGCCAACAGCTACAGTGCTGCCGTCTCATCATTTACGTCTGTTCCGCGTCAGCTTCTGCCGGGTGGATACGTTGCCCTCACCAAAGGGAGGCAGGCGGTGCTGGATCATTTTCCCTGTGCCGCTCTGCAGGCTGTTTTTGGGGCTGACCGACTCCCGGCCCTGTATGATGATTCAGGGATGTTGGTGCTTTATGATCATGCACTTAACGTCAT
>JBHEOU010000328.1:0-1431 GCA_046260645.1 Bacteroidales bacterium
TTATCCTTACTCTATCCACCATATCTTTGAGTCGAGGTCGTCGCCGTTACTCAACAGCGCCGATGCCGCATCCTTGTTTTCCTTGTTCAGGAGATCTTCGGCCTCGGGATAGTAGAACCTGTAGGGTATTACATCATACAGTGCATTCAGGGGGAGCTGCAGCTCCGGCTTACCTGTTCTGCGGTATTCAGCCCATGCCTCATGACCCTGCATAAAGAGGGATACCCATTTCTGGCTGTATATAAGATCAAGTGAGCCATCAAACGGAACTTCCTCTGTCAGGAAAGTAGCTATATCAGCTTCTGCAACGCCAAACTTACGGCATGAGGCCTCTACGGCATTGTTGTAGTAATCTTCGGCGTCGCCTGTTGTGATGAGTCCCTTGACCCTTGCCTCGGCAAGCAGGAACATCAGTTCAGGATACTCAATCAGGCTGATCTGCTGATCACGGTGACCCAGATCATTATTCAGCATTGAGAACTGGTTTGGCAGCTCCTCTCCTGTGGTAGCAATAAAATGGGATAATCCCTCATACAGGCCGTCCTTATTTAGGGAGGCATATTTGGGTAGTCTCGGGTCGACAGTTCCTGTCATATGATCAACAAGTGTCTTGCTTATCCTGATTCCTCCTGTGGGCGAGCTGTTCTCAAATGTCGAGGCCAGGGGAAAGTCATTACCGGCGCCATTGCCTGAGTATTTGTAGAATGCCGACTCCTGCAGACTTCCGAAAATCGGATATGTCTGCGGATTACTGATCATGGTACTCAGTTCACCGGCCACATCCATCTTTGCTGATGCGCGCATCAGGGCTCTTATCTTAAGCGAGTTGGCAAACTTCCTCCACTTAAGGACATCACCGTTATAGAGGGGTTCATACCCATCGGCCACAACCAGTGACACAGAGCCTGCAAGCAGCTGATTGGCCTCTGTCAGTTCATCCAGAATATCTTCATAGATTGATGCCTGTGAGTCATATGCCGGCTTGTTGATATCTTCCTCAAGCCTGAAAGCCTCCGAGTAAGGAATATCACCAAAGGCATCTGTTACATGAAGGAAGCCGTATGCTTTCATAATTTTTGCCATTGCGAGCAGAGCGTCATTATCCTCCTCTGCAGCTTTCTTCTCCATCAGGGTAAGGTCCATCAGCGGACCGGTGTACATGCTGGTAAAGAGGAAGAGCCTGAACTTATCGATATCAAACCTCTGCATGGGATTCCAGGTATTGTACATGGCGATATGCTGTACCCAGTTGGAGGTTGAAGAGAACATCTCGTAGGAGTCATTTATCCTGTCTGCAATGGATTCAATGCTTCCCGGGAGAAAGTAGATTGCCGGCACATCAACCACGGCGTTGGGGTTGGTGTTTATCTCATCAAAATTCTTCTCACATCCTGTGAATGAAAAGAGAGCGAGAAGGGTGAGAGCTGTATA
>JBHEOU010000329.1:0-1429 GCA_046260645.1 Bacteroidales bacterium
GATCACGGCTGATCCTGAGACGGTTGTTATGTCTCCCTCGCGGGTATCATGGGCATCAACGGTAAAGTCTATCTTCACCGAGGGTGCAGAGGCAGCCTTTCTGCTGAATTCCTCCAGCACCCTGACCGCTTCCGGATCCTTCTGGGCGGCGGCGGGGAGAGAGAAAGCGAGAACGAGAGCGAGAACGAGAGTGATATGGAGATTGGGAGTGGGAGTGAGAGTGAGGAGCGGACGTATAAGTTTAAAGCCTTTCATTTGCATTTCAGATGGTTTGTTCATCAAGCCTCTTCAAAATCTGTTCCAAAGTCTGCGGATCCTGCACAATGACGTCGCGCGCCTTGCTTCCTTCGAAGGGTCCCACAATGCCTGCTGCTTCCAGCTGGTCTATGATGCGCCCTGCGCGATTGTACCCAAGCTGCATACGCCGCTGAATGAGTGAGGTGGATCCCTGCTGGTGCTGCACAACAAGTCTTGCTGCATCATCGAAGAGAGGATCACGCTTCTTGAGGTCAATCTCTTTGTTTCCGTTATCGGCATCATCATCTCCAACATATTCAGGAAGATGGAGAGCATCCGGGTAACCCTGCTGTGAGCCGATGAAATCAGTCAGCTCCTCTATCTCTGGTGTGTCAATGAAAGCGCACTGAACCCTGATTGGTTCTCCTCCCTGTGAGATGAGCGCATCGCCTCTTCCCACCAGCCTGTCGGCACCCGTGCTGTCAAGGATGGTGCGTGAATCGACGCCCGAGAAGACCCTGAATGCGATGCGTGAGGGGAAGTTCGCCTTGATGAAACCGGTGATAATGCTCACTGATGGCCTCTGTGTGGAGATTATGAGGTGTATCCCTACCGCCCTGGAGAGCTGCGCCAGCCGACCAATCGGAGCTTCAACATCGCGGCCCGAGGTCATGATAAGGTCGGCAAACTCATCAATGATCAGCACTATGTATGGCATGAAGTCGTGCCCCTTCTCCGGGTTGAGCCTGCGTGAAATGAACTTCTCATTGTACTCCCTGATGTTTCTTGTCTGCGACAGTTTCAGGAGCTCCAGGCGTTGATCCATGAGTATGCAGAGAGAGTTGAGGGTGTTTATGACTTTTTTCGTGTCGGTCACGATGGCATCTTCCTCATCAGGCAGCTTGGCAAGGAAGTGACGCTCAATCTTACCGTAGAGCGGCAGTTCAACACGCTTGGGGTCAATGAGCACCAGCTTGAGCTCCGCCGGGTGCTTCTTATACAGAAGCGAGGTGATGATGGCGTTCAGTCCTACAGACTTGCCCTGTCCCGTTGCCCCTGCAACCAGCAGGTGCGGCATCCGGGTGAGGTCAATGATGAACGGATCATTGGTAATCGTTCGGCCCAGGGCCAGTGGTAGTTCGAAATCCGTATGAGCGAATTCCCTTGATGCTATCAGGCCCTTCATCGATAC
>JBHEOU010000033.1:0-13253 GCA_046260645.1 Bacteroidales bacterium
TCTCTTCAATGTTCAGCACCACACCTCGTTTGACCCCTGTTGAGGGTGTGTTGCTAAGTCCGAGGATCTCAATGCCCTCATCTCCGTCACTGCGACCGACGATGGCCACGATCTTCGTCGTGCCGATGTCGATGGCTGCTACTAACTGATCTTTGCTGTTCATAGTTCACATATATGGTTGTTCAAAATTTATCTTCTCTGGCAGACCACCTGCCCCTTGTATTCAATATTCACCACCCTGTACCTGTCCCATCCGGCTACTGGCATGGCCTCATGGTAAAAGACCTGGAGCTTGTTAAGTTTCTCTTTGTAGTCATCAGTCCGGCCCAGCCTGACAGTGTGGTTCCCCACGTTCGGCACCAGCGTCACCCTGCCGTCGCGCGTCATCTCCAGCTGGTCAATCATCTGGTTCCAGAAGCTGTGACCGCGTATATAGTTCACCAGCTCAAAGGCCCTCACCAGGTTCTCAGTCTTTTCTGAATCATAAATATTCGTGCCATTCATCTGCTCGGCATTGAATACCATATCCATCTCCAGGATATGCAGGCTGGGAGTGTACAGGTTGTGACGGCGCATGATGACCCCTTCGCGGTCAATGAAGAAATCGCCTCCGTATGATGCCACCACCCTCATCACCGGCTCGCGCTGGTCAGCGTAGACATGCAGTTTCCTGTCTTCAGACACGTATACCTCCGCCACCTGCAGCTCCGTGAACGACTTCACCCTGGCCTCAAGCCTTGTGAGTGGTATCTCGCTCAGCTTCTCTCCCGTGACACGGATGCCGGTCGCCCTGAGGGCGTTCATGATGTCTTCTTCAGTGACAAACCGGTGCCTGGCTGAGTCGGCGATGGTGATCACCACCCCTTCACAGACAGCCTCGCTGCCGCGGTTGCTTATATGCAGTGGCGTCATAATCAGTGCTATCCCTGTCAGCATGGTCACTATTTTCATCAGCAGGCTCATGCGTCTCGTCCCTTTAGCATCTCGGTTATCGGTTCTATGAAGCGGTCAATGTCGCCCGCGCCTATCGTCAGTAGCATACCTTTATTAATGCCGGCGAGTGCGGGAAGGAGCTCCTCCCGGGTCACCACTTTCACGTTCCTGTTTTTCATCAGCCCGGCAATCATCTCTGAGGATATTCCCTCAATGGGCTTCTCCCTGGCGGGATAGAGTGTCAGGAGCAGCACCTCGTCAAGCCTGTCGAGTGCTGCTGCGAAACCGTCGGCGAAGTCGCGTGTCCTGGTGTACAGGTGCGGCTGGAAGATCGCGGTGATATGCCTCCCCGGCCAGAAGTCGCGCACGGCGCTGACCAGGGCATTGATCTCCTTTGGGTGATGAGCGTAGTCATCGACATATACTATCTCCTTGCCGGCGTATCTTATATCGAACCTGCGGCGAACGCCCAGATAGGTATGCAGGGCTGTGCGTATTTCATCGCCGCCGGCACCCGCGCACCATGCCGCTGCGGCTGCCGCGGTGGCGTTGACGATGTTTACCATGCCGGGCAACGGCAGCCTGATATCCTTCACCGGTTCACCCGGGGTGATGAGGTCAAACCTGTAGAATCCCTCCTCCTTCACAATGTGCGCAGCCCTGAACGATGCCTGCTCCCTGGTACCGTAGCTGTAGACGGTTGCATCATCAGGCAACGACAGCGAGGAGATTATCTCTTCCTGGAGTATCAGCGTGCCTCCGCTGCGTGTCTTGTGGCAGAACTGCCCGTAGGCCTCAATCATCGCTTCGGGAGTACCATAGATATCAAGATGGTCCGGATCGATGGCTGTCACCACCGAGATCAGGGGTGAGAGATGAAGGAACGAACGGTCAAACTCATCGGCCTCCATCACTGTGTACCGGCTCTGCGCCAACAGCAGGTTGGTGTCGTAGTTCTTTGCGATGCCTCCGAGGAAGGCGGAACAGTTTACAGTGGATGTCGTAAGGATGTGGGCGATCATTGTGCTCACCGTCGTTTTGCCGTGGGTGCCGGCGACGGTGATGGCGTCAGTCTCACGTGAGATCAGTCCCAGTATCTCAGCCCTCTTGTAAATGCTGTAGCCGTTGTCCCTGAAATAATTAAAGAGTATGTTTTCGCGGGGGATGGCCGGGGTATAGACAACAAGCACCTTGTGATTCTCAGATGGATCGGAAAAGAGTTTCGGCAGGGTATCCACGTTATCAGCATAGGCGATGTTGCATCCCTCAGCTGTGAGTCGTTCGGTAAGAAATGTTTCGGTACGGTCATAGCCGCTGATGACAAAACCCTCCGACCGGAAGTACCGGGCGAGGGCGCTCATCCCGATGCCTCCTATCCCGAGAAAGTAAATCCCTTCTATGTTTGTCAGGCCCCTCATCTCTTAACCAGTTTTAATACTTCGCGTGCTATAACCTCATCTGCATTTTTTATTGCCATCCGGCGGATATTCTCAGAAAGTGCCTTTCGCTTTGCGCCGTCATTCACCAGTGCCAGCGCTGTGCTTACAAGCTCCGACCCTGCCTCGGCGTCCTTTACCAGTATGGCAGCCTCATTTTTGACGAGGGCCATGGCGTTGTGTGTCTGGTGGTCTTCGGCCACGTTGGGCGACGGCACGAGGATGACAGGCTTGCCTACGAGTGCCAGCTCGGAGATGGTACCGGCGCCGGCACGGGAGATGATGACATCGGCGGCGGCATAGGCCAGGTCCATGCGGTTTATGAAGCCTGTGACCACGATGCGTGTCACAGCCTTCTCTTCAGCCAGCTCGCGCATCCGGTCATACCAGTGGCTGCCTGTCTGCCATATCATCTGCACACCGGATGCCTCCACCAGTTCAATTCCGCCGCCGACACTGCTGTTGACCGTGCCGGCGCCGAGCGACCCTCCCAGAACAAGCACCACCGGCATGCCGGGCTTCAGCCTGAAGTGCTCCAGCGCCTCTGCCTTCAGCGTCTCAAGGTTGTCATAGGCCTGCCTGACAGGATTGCCCGTCAGCATGATCTTCGCCGCCGGGAAATATTTCTCCATCCCCTCATAGGCCACGCAAATCCTCTCAGCCCTCTTTGCCAGCAGCTTGTTGGTCACGCCGGCATAGCTGTTCTGCTCCTGTAACAACGTGGGTATGCCTCTCCGCTGCGCCTGCTTCAGCACCGGGCCCGAGGCATAACCCCCGACGCCCACCACCACATCTGGCCTGAATCTCTTTATTATCTTCCCCGATATGAGCATGCTCCGGAAGAGCCTCCAGGCCACATGAATGTTCCTGACACTGACGCCACGGACCATACCTGCCACCGGCAGTCCGGTGATATAGTAGCCTGCCTCGGGGACCTTCTGCATCTCCATCCTTCCGTTGGCGCCCACAAACAGTATCTGTACCAAGGGCTTCAGGCGGCGCAGGGCGTTGGCAATGGCAATGGCAGGAAAGAGATGACCTCCGGTGCCGCCCCCGCTGATGATGATCCTTATATCTTTACCCTCGCCGCTCATGCTGCATTGGTGTCTGTCTGTTCAATATCCGAGAGCTGCTCACGCCTCTCACGGGCGTTCATGACCCTCGATACGCTGAGTATCGCCCCCAGCGAGAAGCTGATCACTATCACCGAGGTACGACCCCAGCTGATCATCGGCAGTGTCTGCCCCGTCACCGGGAAGAGCCCCACCGCCACCAGCATGTTCAGAAACGCCTGGAACACTATCATGACCGTCAGCCCCAGCACCATCAGGGCCGGGAATGCATAATCGCATTTTCGCGCTATCTGTATCCCCCGGAACATCAGCGCCAGGTAACTCAGTATCACTATTACTGCGCCGAAGAGACCGTACTCCTCAACGATTATTGCAAAGATGAAGTCGGAGTTCGACTGCGGCAAAATGTTACGCTGCGTGCTGCCTCCCGGCAGCTTGCCGAACAGCTTGCCGGTGGAGATGGCTATCTTCGCCTGGTTCGACTGATAATCGGCGTCAGGGGAGCTCTCACCGCTGAAGTATGTCTCAATACGGTTCTTCCAGACCTGTACCCTGTTGTCATCCTTCTTGATTAACAGCAAAAGCGAAGCGAAAAGCACCACTCCCGCCAGTCCCAGCCCTGCATATGCCATCAGGAATCTTATGGGGACCCGGCCGATAAACAGGATTATCATGCTGATCATGAATATCATCACAGCCGTGGAGAGGTTCTCCGGCATGATCAGGATACAGACAATGGCCACCGGGACAACCAGCCTGATGGTCACCGTCCGGAAGTTTTTCAGCTCATTCTGGTAGACCGTCAGTCCACGCGCCAGGTAGATCACCAGCGCCACCTTGGCGATATCGGATGTCTGAAGCTTCACCCCGATGCCTGGTATCTCGAGCCAGCGCGTGGCTTCATTGATGCTCACGCCGGCCACCAGCGTGATACCGAGCAGAATGACCGCCACACCCAGCCCGATGGCGGCGAACTGCATATATCTGATATAAGGTATCCAGTGAGTGACCACTATGATCAGCATACCCAGCATCAGCATGATGAACTGCGTCTGCAGAAAATAAAATGTATTGCCCTGATATGACGAATAGGCCACGCTCACTGACGAGCTGTACACTGACAGCAGCGAGATGAGCATGAAGAGCGCGATGAGTCCCCACAGATACCTGTCGCCCCTGAAAAACCTCTTTATCGTCACATCAGCCATATCCTACAGGTTTCTTACAGCCAGCTTGAACTGGCGTCCGCGGTCTTCATAGTTATTGAACAGGTCGAAACTGGCGCATGCCGGCGAGAGCAGCACCGTGTCTCCCTTGTGCGCCAGGTAATAGGCTGATTTCACGGCCTCCTCCATCGAGGTGGTCTCCACAATGGTCGTCACCATGCCAGCGAAGGCGCTGATGATCTTCGAGTTATCCTTCCCCAAACAGACTATCGCCTTGACCTTCTCCTTCACCACGGTGTCCAGCTCGGTATAGTCATTACCCTTGTCAATCCCGCCAGCTATCCATACCACATCCGTCTTCATGCACTCGAGGGCATACCAGGTGGAGTTGACGTTGGTAGCCTTGGAGTCGTTGATGAAGTTTATGCCAGCCACCATGATGACGGACTCCAGCCTGTGCTCCACCCCCTGGAAGTCTGTCAGGCTCTCGCGGATGGTCTCCTTGCGGATATTGAGCACCTTCCCGGCAATGGCCGCAGCCATCGAATTATAGGTGTTGTGGCGTCCTTTCAACGCCAGGTCGTGAATGGTCATAAGGCTGGTTTTTTGGATTATGTCAATGATCAATTGGTCGTTTTCTACACAGGCTGCCATCCCTTCGCAGCGGTCAATGGAGAAGGGATGTGAATGCGATGCGATGGTGCGCCCTGACACCTCGGCAGAGGTCACCGGGTCATCGGCACACCAGATGAAGTGATCAGCCGCCGTCTGGTTGCGTATCACACGCATCTTGGAGTCGACATAGTTCTGCATCTCGTGATCATACCTGTCGAGGTGATCCGGGGTGATGTTCATCACGATGGCTATCTCGGCTTTAAAGTCGAACATGCCGTCGAGCTGGAAGCTGCTCAGCTCGATCACATAAAAATCATATCCCCCCTCAGCCACCGCCAGCGCGAAGCTGTTGCCCACATTGCCGGTCATGGCCACCTTGAGGCCTGCCTTCTTCATCATGTGGTATATCATGTTGGTGGTGGTGGTCTTGCCGTTGCTTCCCGTCACACATATCTTGACAGCATCAGTATAGCGGGCTGCAAACTCTATCTCTGAGATGACGGGTATGTTTTTTTCACGTATGGCCACCACCAGGGGGTTATCCTCGCGCAGGCCGGGACTCTTTACCACCTCACCGGCGTTCATGATCAGATCTGTGGTGTGTTTCCCCTCCTCAAAGGCTATGTTGTGCGCAACAAGCATCTCGCGGTACTTATCCTTTATGGCGCCGCTGTCGGTCACGAACACGTCAAAGCCTTGCTTTTGAGCCAGCACCGCCGACCCCGCACCTGTCTCTCCCGCACCCAGTATTACTATCTTCTTGTTACCTGTCATCCCTTTTCCTCTGACTTATCGTGTTTTATGCCTGTTGCTTTTATTTTATTTATTGTTCCTGTAACTACCTTATCTTCAGTGTCACCACGCTCAGCACCGCCAGTATTATTGCGACGATCCAGAATCGTGTAACTATCTTTGGTTCAGCATATCCCTTCTTCTGGTAATGGTGATGCAGCGGCGCCATCAGGAAAATGCGCCTGCCTTCGCCATACTTTCGCCTCGTTCTCTTGAACCAGCTCACCTGAAGCATCACCGAGAGGCTCTCTACGAAGAAGATGCCGCACAGGATGGGTATCAGCAGCTCCTTTCTTATCACTATGGCGAAGACGGCGATGATCCCTCCCAGCGTGAGGCTGCCGGTGTCTCCCATGAATACCTGCGCCGGGTACGAGTTGTACCAGAGGAACCCGACCGTGGCACCCGCGAAGGCTGCGGCGAAGATCACCAGCTCGCCTATGTTGGGGATGTACATTATGTTCAGGTAATCGGCATAGATGATGTTACCCGAGACGTACGCAAGTATGCCCAGGGTGACGCCCGCGACGGCGCTTGTGCCCGTCGCCAGTCCGTCAAGACCATCGGTGAGGTTGACGCCGTTGGAGACGGAGACTACCACCAGGACTACCATCACAATGAACACCAGCCAGCCAAGCAGTACTTTTGTTTTGCCTTTGGCGAAGGGCACCAGCCACGAATAGTCAAACTCGTTGTCCTTGACAAAGGGGATGGTGGTCTTGGTCGACTTGATGTTTACGGCGGTCGACGGGGGAGCGAAATCATATGGCTGCTCGCCGGCCATGTCAGCGGTGGCGACCGTCATGCCGGCCGGGGCGGTCACATTGACCCTCACCACCACATCATCACTTATATAAAGAGTCAGGGCCACTATCAGCCCCAGGATCACCTGGCCGATGATCTTGAACCTGCCGGCAAGGCCCTCCTTGCTCTTTCTGAATATCTTGATGTAATCATCCGTGAAGCCGATGAGGCCAACCCAGATGGTGGTTATGATCATCAGGATGATATAGACGTTGTCAAGCCTTGCGAAGAGGAGCACCGGCACAAGGATGGATGCGATGATGATGATGCCGCCCATGGAAGGGGTGCCATGCTTCCTGTACTGACCCTCGAGGTCGAGGTTGCGTATGGTCTCGCCTATCTGCCTGCGCTGCAGGTAGTTGATCAGCCTTCTGCCAATAAGCACTGCGATAAAAAGGGAGGTGATGACGGCAGCGGCGGACCTGAATGAGAGGTAATTGAACACTCCTGCGCCGGGAACACCTAATTCATCAAGATATCTGAAGAGATAATACAACATATCAGCTCATTTTAAATGCTTTGCGTAACTCCTCCCTGTCATCGAAGTGATGTCTCACACCCTTCACCTCCTGGTATGTCTCATGGCCCTTGCCGGCGACAAGTATGATGTCTCCCGGCGTGGCCAGCATCACGGCGGCCCTGATGGCGTCAGCGCGACCGGTTATCCGTATCATCTTCGGCATGGCATCAGGTGTCAGCCCTGCCTGCATGTCGTCGATGATGCTGTCAGGATCCTCACTGCGCGGGTTGTCTGATGTCAGTATGAGCCTGTCAGCGCCGGAGGCGGCGATGCGCGCCATGACGGGCCTCTTGGTGCGGTCGCGGTCGCCGCCGGCACCCACCACCACTATCAGCCTCCCGGCCCCCTGCCTCAGCCTGTTGACTGCCTCAATGATGTTCTGCACTGCGTCAGGTGTATGGGCATAATCGACAATGGCCGTGATGCCATCGACCGAGCGTATCACCTCCGTGCGCCCGTCAACCGGACGGAGTGCGCTCAGGATCTTCATTACCTCTTCGCTCTGCGCGGCAAGAAGGATGGCCGTGCCGTATACCGCAAGCAGGTTCGATGCATTGTAATCGCCAATGAAATGCGTCCACACCTCCGTGCCGTTGATCTTCAGAAGCATCCCCTCAAATCCCTGCTCAATGATGTTGCAGCGGAAATCCGCCATGGTGCGCATAGAGAAGGTGTGCTTTGATGCTTTAGTATTCTGTACCATGACGCTGCCGTTACGGTCGTCGGCGTTGACCAGGGCAAAAGACCCGGCGTCCAGGTTGTCAAAGAACTTCTTCTTGGCAGCCAGGTAATTGTCAAATGTCAGGTGATAGTCAAGGTGATCATGAGTAAGGTTGGTGAATACTCCTCCGGTGAATTGCAAACCCGCAATGCGTTTCTGGTCAATGGCGTGCGAGCTCACCTCCATGAAGGCATACTCACAGCCGGCTTCCACCATCTCCGCAAGCAGGGCGTTGAGCTTCGCCGGGTCAGGGGTGGTGTGAGTGGCATCCCTGCGGGTCTGATGCACATAGTTGCATACCGTGGAGAGCAGTCCGCACTTGTATCCCAGCGCCTCGAACATATTGTAAAGCAGCGTGGCGATGGTTGTCTTGCCGTTGGTGCCGGTGACACCGGTAAGCTTAAGCTTCCTTGAAGGATGATCGTAGAAGGCCGAGGCTGCCAGTCCTGTAGCGGCAGCGGAGTCCTCAACCACGATCATGGTTAATCCTTCATAGAGCTTTTCGGGGAGCGCTTCGCAGATGACGGCTGTTGCGCCTGACTCCACGGCTGTGCCGATGAAGGCGTGGCCGTCGCTCCTGGTTCCCCTGACAGCTATGAAGAGACTGCCCGGCTGCACCTCGCGCGAGTCGGCCGTGACACCGGTGATGAGCTTTTTCTCATCGCCGTAGATGGATGTCACCTTCAGTTCCTTCAGTATATTTTCAAGCTCCCTCATCAATTCAGTCTCAACTCATATTTGCTTGTGCCTCTGCGCTTTTGCTTTTTTATCAATGCCTCATGAATTTTCTGGCTTCTTCTCATTTCGTCCTCAACTCATACTCGTGTGTCGCCCAGCGCTTTCACTTTCTTTTTTATCTATTCCCTCTTTCCCGGGGCATTTCTCTTTATTTCAATCTCAATTCAATTGCCACGGTAGCTCCCCTCGATATCCTCACACCGGGCTGAGGCGACTGCTTCGCGACTCTCCCCTTTCCATTGTAGTTCACCCTCAGGCCGCTGTTTTCAAGCATGAACATCGCTTCGCGGAGCCCCATGCCAACCACATCAGGCATCACACCCTCAGAATAGGTCAGATCACCCTCCTTAGTTATTGTTGCCGCCTCGCGCACCCTGACCTTATCATCACCCTCAGGATTCAGAGCCTGCAGGTCGCGGTAGAAGCTGGTGGCATACACCTTGTCAGCTATCTCCTTGAAGACAGGACCCGAGACCACGTTGCCGTAATAGACCCAGTTCGACGGTGCATTGACAACCACTATGCATGAGTAGAGCGGGTTATCGGCGGGGAAGTACCCCACAAACGATGCCTGGTATGATATGCGCGCGCCGCTGCGGTAACCGTGCTTGGCATTGGCTATCTGCGCCGTACCCGTCTTGCCGGCGATCTTGTAATTACTGTTCTTCAGGTTCTTGGCAGTACCGTTCTCCACCACCCCCTCGAGGAGCGACTGCGCCTTGTTGATCGTTGAGCGTGAGCAGATGGCCTTGGTGATGACCTCCGTGTCAAAGGTCTTGACCGTCCAGTTGCCGTTGCGTACCTCTGTGACAAACCTGGGCCTGACCATCTTGCCATCATTGGCCACAGCGTTGTAGAATGTCAGTATCTGCAGTGGGGTCATCAGTACCTCATAACCGTGCGACATCATCGGGAGGGAGATCCCTGACCAGTACTTTTCGCCGGGGGAACGGATGACCGGGGTGCCTTCACCCTTGATCTGAAGCCCCAGCGGCTTGTTGATCTGCATTGAATAGAGGCGGTCAACGTACCTGCGGGGATTATCCTTGTAGCCTTCACTGATAATCTTGGCGGTGCCCACATTTGAAGAATGCTCAAAGACCTCGCGGGCGGTGATCTTCCCCAACCCCTTTTCCTCATGGTCACGTATGATCTTGTCGTAGTATTTTACCGTGCCATCGCCGGTGTTGATGGTGTCGTGAAGATCAATCACACCGTCCTCCATCGCTGCTATCATCGACATCAGCTTGAAGGTCGACCCCGGCTCAGTGCTCTCGCCCACGGCGTAGTTGTAGGTCTCGTGGTACCTGCCGTCGGAGCCGATCTCGAGGTTGGCGATGGCCTTGATGTCTCCGGTGCGAACCTCCATCACCACCGCACAGCCGTGATGGGCCTTGTGCTTCGCGAGCTGCTTGTAAAGGGCGTTCTCGGCAGCATCCTGCAGGTCGAGGTCGATGGTGGTTACTACGTTATAGCCGGGACGCGCGTGCACCGACTCGAGGTTATCGACATCGATCCATGCCCCTCCCGTAAGGCGTTGCTGCACCTTCAGCCCGTTCTTCCCGGCAAGGTAGCTGTTGAAGGAGCCTTCGATGCCTACAATGCTTGTCAGGGTATCATCAGTGATGTAGCCTATAGTTCGCTTTGCAAGGATCCCGTTGGGCATGATGCGCATGTTCTCAGGCTGGTAGAGCAATCCGCCCCTGAACTTGCCGTGGCGGAAGATGGGTAGTTTTTTGAGACGGCTCAGATTCTCGTAGCTGACATGCCTCTTGATCAGGTAATACCTGTCGCCGCGCTTACGGGCGTTGGTCAGGGCTGTCCTCCACCCCTCGGGCGAGTTGACTCCGACATATTGCGAGAGGCCCCTGCAGAGTCCGCTGATGCCGTTGGCCCAGGTGGTGTCGGCCATGCCCGAGCTGCGGGTGTCCATGTAGACGGTGTAGTAAGGGATAGAGCTTGCCAGGATACGGCCGTCGTCGGAGAGGATATCACCCCTGCCGGCCTTGTCGACCTCGCGGCGGAAGACGATCTTATCGGCCATGGCGGCCCACTTTTCCGATTCGACGAACTGCAGGATGATGATGCGGACGAAGACGGCAATGGCCATCATCGCCACAATACCGTAGATGACTCCGGTACGGGCAAGGATCTGGTCTTTCGGTTTATTCGTCTTCTTCATGGGTCAGGTTAATGTGGTATTCTCGTTTCCGGTAGGTTAGGCCGGATTCTTGTTTTCTGTTGTGGCAGCTATGCCGGGTCTTCTTTTTCATATTGTGGCAGTTGCTCCATATTATTCATTTACTACAATTCTGAACGGCGGCTCGCGAAGTTCCTCGAGACCCAATCCCCGAATCTTTACTAACTCCGTTATCTCACTCTGACGACTCACGCTTCCCAACTCTGCCGATACCGAGAGCGACTCGGCCCGCATGTCTCTCACCTCCTGCTCCAGGACAATGATCTGCCGCTCAACGCGCTCGGCATTGAACTTATTGGCAATGAAGATGATAGCAAGCGATGCTACCAGCGCTGTGTACCTGATATCCTTCAGGATGAGGCTCTCCGAAATGATGGTCCCGCTGATCAGCCCCTTGAGGATGCCACCCTTACCCTTTTTGCCCCGGGTTTTCTTTCCAGCAGACTCGCCTGAGGACTGCGGACTGCCGACTGTGGACTGAAAACTGCCGACTGCCGACTGGGAACTGCCGACTGAAGACTGAGGACTGCTGACTGAAGACTGAGGACTGCCGACTGAGGACTGAGGACTGCCGACTGAGGACTGCCGACTGCCGACTGCATCACTCCTTCTTTGCAGGTGTCTGATCAACTGCCGGGCACTCCATCCCTCTGTGTTTCTCTCCTTTTCCATCGCCATCAGATTTTCTCCGCAACTCTGAGCCTCGCGCTGCGCGACCTGCTGTTTTCTGCAATCTCCTCCTCCGTCGGCACGATCACCTTGCGGTTCACTGCCCGGAACGGAGTTGTCATGTTTCCGTAAAAATCCTTTTCGCTTTCACCCTCGAAATTGCCGGTACGGATGAAATTCTTTACCAACCTGTCTTCAAGCGAGTGGTACGTTATCACTGCCAGCCTGCCCCCCGGTTTCAGCAACTCCAGCGCCTGGATCAGCATCTCGGTGAGGGCATCCATCTCATGATTGACCTCTATGCGCAACGACTGAAAAAGCCTGGCATAGAACTTATTCTCCTCCCATGACGGGAAAAGTCCGCTCAGCGCAGCCGTAAGATCACTGACGGTCTTTACCGGCCTGGTGGTGCGTGCTTTCACTATGGCAGAGGCCAGCTTCCGTGAGTTGGTCAGCTCGCCGTATTTGTAAAAAACATCTGCCAGCTTATCCTCCTCGTAGGTCCGGAGGATGTCAGAAGCCTTTACCAGCGCGCTGCGGTTCATTCGCATGTCGAGCTCGGCATCGCTGCGGAACGAGAAACCCCGTTCCTGCTCGTCGAACTGGTGGAATGAGACCCCCAGGTCGGCTATCAGTCCGTCGATGGCGGTGATGCCGAGATAGCGCAGGTTGTTCTTCAGGTACCGGAAATTCTGGTTCAGGAGGGCGAACCGCTCGTCATTGATAGCGTTGGCGACGGCATCGGTGTCCTGGTCAAAGGCTACAAGTCTGCCCGAGGTGAGCTGCTCGAGGATGGCGCGTGAGTGTCCTCCGCCACCGAAGGTAACATCGACATAAATCCCTTCGGGCCTGAGGTTAAGCCCTGCAATGCTCTCATTCAGCAGTGCCGGGAGGTGATATATGACCATCAGGCAGAACCGGTGTCGGGATTACCAAGCAGCTTCTCTGCCAGGTTGGCAAAGTCGTTTGAAGGCATGTCGATACGGGCGTATACCTCCTCAGCCCACATCTCTATACGTCCGTCCTGCCCGGCGAGAACAACATCTTTTTGTATCCCCGCAAGGTCAAGAAGGCGCCTCGGGATGAGAAGCCTGCTGCTGCTGTCGAGCGACACCTCTGCGGTGCCCTTGAAGAAGTTGCGAAGAAAGATGTTATGCTCCCTGTTGTATGGGTTGATCCTGCTGCGGATCTTTTCAAGCTGCCTGTTCCAGTCGTCGATTGAGTAGAGGACGAGGCACCCCTCGAAGATGTCCTTTCTGACCACAAAGCGATCTTCAGCTGCCGGAGGCATCTGCTTCTTGAACGCAGAGGGGAGGATTACTCTTCCCTTGGCATCAAGCCTGCATGAATAATCGCCGATAAATGTGGCCATCAGAGTTGTTGTTTCGGAGGGCTAAAGTACAAAGTTTTTCCCCACTTTACTCCACTTTCCTCCATTTTTCTTCACTTTTGTTGAAAACTTTGCTTTAGAGGTATTTATTGTGCCGGGTGGGATGAATTTTCTTGATCCTCTACGAGGAACTTAACTAATTAACTATCATGTATCTACAATACTCCATGCCCTACGGGCAATTATTCTGTTTTCC
>JBHEOU010000330.1:0-1425 GCA_046260645.1 Bacteroidales bacterium
CTTCTTTAACCTTCACACAGGCGTGATACCACTGATGACGATAATACTCATGGGTTATCATTTCTGGAGGATCCGCAAAGCGGGAGGTGTAATCGTGGCGGAGAGAGACAGAGACAGTCCCATAGTTGATACAAGGCCATACCTTCTCAACCGGGAGTTTGTTGTTGCTATAACCCTACTCGCAGCCATCTTCCTTCTGAGTGCCCTCCTTGATGCACCTCTCCGTGAGAGGGCGAACCCCTCATTCAGTCCCAATCCCGCCAAAGCGCCGTGGTACTTCATGGGACTGCAGGAGCTGCTGATACACTTCCATCCCTTCTTTGCAGTTGTCGTGTTTCCGGTGACGGTACTGGCGGCAGCGGTGTGGCTGCCATATATTAAAACCGACGACACGAACCAGGGCATATGGTTCCTCTCAGATCACGGGGTCAGATCGGCGAAATTATCTCTCGCGGCAGGAGCTCTCTTCACTGTGCTTTTCATCGGGCTCAGCGAGCTGCTGCCTGACCCGGAGGTACTGCTGCCGGCTGTGCATCCGGTATTAACAACAGGATTGATTCCGTTCCTGGTACTGGCCTTAACCATGTGGCTGTTCGTTAAATTCATCCGGGAGAGGTTTGCCCTTAACCGGTCCGAGATGATTCAATCGGTCATTGTACTAATGATTACTTCATACACAATATTGACAATTACCGGGATATTCTTCAGGGGAGAGGGAATGAACCTTATGTGGCCCTGGCAGGTCTGATCAGTGACAGAGAAAGATGAAGATGAACAAAAACAGAACGGCTGCCGGAAGAGCACCGGAGGAGGGAAGGCGAAACTTCCTTAAGAAGGCATGGAAGGTTCTGGGGCTGGTGGCTGCGGCAGAACTCCTTTTCTTCCTTTTCAGTCTGCTCAAACCAACAAGAGAGATCAACAAAAGCAGGCCCGGTTCAACACTCAGGGTCATAGGCAATGTTGAAGAGTTCCCGCCCGGATCAGTCACCCCTGACAGGATTAACAGGATTTACATCGTAAGGGAAAATGACGGCGGGTTCCTCGCGCTTTCGATCGTTTGTCCGCACCTTGGCTGTTCGGTGCTCTGGGATGAGACAAAGAGACAGTTCGACTGCCCGTGCCATTCGTCGGCGTTTGACCAGCATGGTGTTGTACTGAGTTCCCCTGCCCCGAGGCCACTTGATTATTATCCGGTTATAATTACCGAAGGAAAGGTTACTGTTGACCTCACACAGAAGGCAAAAAGGAAAAGGTATGAACTGAGACAAATGACCTATGCCGTATAAGGTTATAAACAGAGGGATGGGTTCCTGGAAGAGGACGGGGTTCGTGGCAACGGTCATTTTTGTTGTGGCGTTTCCCCTTTACCTGGCGAGAACGGCCCTTGAGAAGGAGAAAGCCGGGGTGACGGAAGGACCCTTTTTT
>JBHEOU010000331.1:0-1418 GCA_046260645.1 Bacteroidales bacterium
ATGCGGAACCACAACGCCTCCCTGTTCAGTCTGGTGCCGCCGCATTCCGGGCAGACGTGGTACAGAACATACTGTTCACGGCCTTTAGCGCTGGTCTTACGTGCTCCGACAACCTCCTGGTTGCCTACGTAGTTAACAACCCCCTCAAAGGTCATGAAGTAATTGGAGGTGACGCCCAGTGGTGTGTTTGACAGTTTCAGCACCTCATCGGAGCCAAAAAAGATCTTGTTCAGTGCCTCTTCAGCGATATCCCTGACCGGGGTATCGACGGTGAAGCCATGCTTCTCGCCAAGAGCTTCGATCATCCAGAAAATCCATATATTCCGGTACTTGCCCAGCGGCTCTATCCCTCCCCTGCGTATGCTGAGCTCAGCATCAGGCATCATCCTGGTGATGTCAACCTCGGATATCTCCCCCAGCCCGTTGCATTTGGGGCATGCGCCCTGCGGCGAGTTGAAGGAAAAAGTAAAAGGGGCAGGCTCATTGTAGGAGATTCCCGTCACCGGGCACATCAGGTGGCGGCTGTAATACCTGAAGCTATTGTCTTCGGCATTCAGAACCATCATGATGCCGTCACCCTGATCAAGAGCAAGGAGCAGAGCGTCATGCAGCCTCTTTTCAGTCACATGCCCGACCTGAAATTTATCGATGACCAGTTCAATGAAATGCGACTTGTACCTGTCAAGCTTCAGTCCCGGCGTTATCTCCTTCAGCTCGCCGTCAATGCGGGTATAGAGAAAGCCCTTGCGCCTCAGCTGCTCGAACAGCTCCTTGTAATGCCCCTTTCTGCCTTTGATAAGCGGTGAAAGAATATATATTTTCCTCTGGTCATAGCGCGAGGCCACCAGCTCAAGTATCTGCTCATCAGTATATTTCACCATCTTTTCCCCTGATTCATACGAGTATGCATCAGAGGCGCGTGCATAGAGCAGCCTCAGAAAGTCATAGATTTCAGTGATGGTGCCGACTGTTGAACGGGGATTCTTGTTGGTGGTTTTCTGCTCAATTGAGATTACCGGGCTGAGACCGGTAATGCGGTCTACATCAGGTCGTTCCATGCCTCCCAGAAACTGGCGGGCATATGCCGAAAGGGTCTCCATGTAACGTCTCTGACCCTCGGCATAGATGGTGTCAAATGCCAGCGACGACTTCCCGCTGCCGCTGAGTCCGGTGACAACCACCAGCTGATTGCGCGGCACGGTGAGGCTTATGTTTCGCAGATTGTGAACCCTTGCCCCGTAAATCTTTATCTCATCCATCTGTTCCGGCATAAAAGGATGCTATAAACCAGCTGCTATCCTTGCATCTTTTTCAGGAATCCTGATTGTATACTCCCTGCCATCACTGTTCGTGAGGAATGGTTTGCGAAGCCAGGGGTTCAGTAACTTCAATATCTTGTAATTGGTCTCATACTGCCG
>JBHEOU010000332.1:0-1399 GCA_046260645.1 Bacteroidales bacterium
ACTTCAACACCTTTTTCCGTGACAACGAACTGTATAATGTTGTGGCCTTCACCGCAGCCCAGATACCGGATATCGATGGCAGAAAATATCCCGCCGAACTGGCTGGCAGGTTGTATCCCGGGGGCATTCCGATCTATTCCGAGAATGATCTGGTCCGCCTGATTCAGGAGCAGAAGGTTGTTGACTGTGTCTTTGCCTACAGTGATGTGACCTATCAGAAAGTCATGTCAATGAGTGCCATCGTCAATGCAGCAGGTGCCAACTTTATCCTCCTTGGATGGAGGGAGACCATGGTCAGGAGCGTCAAGCCCGTGGTTGCGGTAGGAGCCATCCGCACAGGATGCGGCAAGAGCCAGACATCACGCAGGGTCATAGAGCTGCTGATGAGAAAAGGGCTTAAGGTGGTAGCTGTACGTCACCCTATGCCTTATGGTAACCTCGTTGAACAGAAGGTTCAGCGTTTTGCTAATGTGGCAGACCTTGAAAAACACAAGTGCACCGTTGAGGAGATGGAAGAGTACGAACCTCATGTAGTGCGCGGAAACGTCATCTATGCCGGCGTTGATTACGAGGCAATTCTTCGCGCTGCCGAGAATGATCCTGATGGTTGCGATGTTATTCTGTGGGACGGTGGAAACAATGACTTTCCCTTCTATAACCCTGACCTGATGATCACCGTTACCGACCCGCACCGTGCAGGCCACGAACTGAGATATTATCCGGGCGAAGTGACCCTGCGTATTGCTGACGTGGTGATCATAAACAAGATGGACAGCGCTGGACCTGCCGACATACAGACGGTTCGCGAGAGTATCGAACTGGTGGCACCCGGGGCTGTGGTTGTCGACGGAGCCTCCCCGATCAGGGTCGATAATCCTTCGATCATCAAGGGCAAGCGCGTTCTCGTTGTTGAGGATGGCCCGACACTGACCCACGGTGAGATGAAGATAGGAGCAGGAGTGGTTGCAGCACGCAAGTTCGGTGCTGCAGAGCTTGTTGACCCGAGACCCTTTACCGTAGGCAGTATAACCGAGACCTTCGAGAAGTACCCGGAGATCGGCACCCTTCTTCCTGCAATGGGTTACGGCGATGACCAGCTCAAAGACCTTGAGACGACGATCAACAACACCGAATGCGATGCTGTGGTCATAGGTACTCCCATCGACCTCAACCGTATCATCAATATCAAGAGACCCTCAACCAGGGTTTGGTATGACCTGCAGGAGATCGGCAGCCCCAACCTCGAGGAGGTGATCGAAGAGTTTGTGAAGAAACACAAACTCGTGTAAGCCTTCAGTCTTCAGTCACCAGTCTTCAGTCTTCAGTCAATAGTCAGTCAATTATTTACCGACTGCAGACTGCCGATTGTGGACTGCCGACTGCCGACTGGTGATGCCTC
>JBHEOU010000333.1:0-1393 GCA_046260645.1 Bacteroidales bacterium
TGCGACGCAGATGTTGCCGTCATCCGGCAGAAGCAGAAACTTAACCTCTTCATACAGGGTGATTGTAAAAGAGAGTGAAGTCGATTCTTACCTCCCCTATTTTGGCAGGGCCTACCGTGCTGAGTACGGAAGCACTGCTTCGCCCCTGAGCTTCAGGGGCAAAATTTCTGATCTCAGGGTAGAGAACCGGGAAAAAGGAGGATGGGTGATTTCGTTTAAAACCGAGAACAAAAATGACAGGCTGGACTTCACCTTTCATATCACAGAGACAGGTTCTTCAACACTGAGAGTCAACAGCACCAACAGGCAATTCATCTCGTACCACGGTGACCTGTCAGAGCCTGACAGCAGGAAATAACTTTTCTTATTCAGATCCCGGTGACAGGCCGCGCCGGGGAGCTGTCTTCACCGTTTCACGCGTGCATTTCCCTCGAAAACGCTCCAGACCTGCTCCTCATCTGCCGGCTGGGCATAGTCAGTGAGGAAGGTTGTTGCCAGTGCGCCGCTGGCCCATCCGAACTGAATCCATCTGGCCGGCTCCCAGCCCCTGAGTATCCCGTAAAGCAACCCGCCCACGAAACCGTCACCTCCGCCTATGCGGTCAAGGACATGTATCTCGCGGGGTTCGATGACGTGCCAGTTGCCACCTTCCCACATGATGGCTCCCCAGAGGTGAGCGTCGACGCTCAGTACCTGACGCAGCGTGGTGGCATAGACTGACGTTCCCGGGTACTCTATCCTGACCCTGTCTATCATCCCCTTGAAGCTTTCGATTTTAGAGCCGATATCTTTCCCTCCTGCCTCGGGACCTTCAATGCCCAGACAGAGCTGGAAGTCCTCTTCATTCCCGACAAGAATATCAGATACCGAAGCTATCTCCCTGAAAATACCGCTGAGCTCCTTCTCACGACCCTTCCAGAATGACGCCCGGTAATTCAGGTCAAACGAGATGCGTGTGACATGTTTCTTCGCCTCCTTTGCCAGCCCGAGGCAGAAGGCGCTGGTCTCCGGTGATAATGCGGCTATCAGTCCTGACAGATGAACTACCTGCACCCCCTCTTTTCCGAAGATACGCTCAAGGTCAAAGTCCTTCACATTGAGTGTGCGCCCCACCTCTCCTGCTCTGTCATTATGGACACGAGGACCCCTTAACCCGAAACCCATGTCTGCAATGTTAAACTGGTGACGGTATCCCCAGGGGTCGCCCTGCGGCACCTCCCTGCCCTCAAATGTCATGTGACGGCCTGCAAGATTGTTCTTAATGAACTGAGCAACGGGACTATCCTGTACGAATGTGGTCAGGACCTTAACCGGCAGACCCAGGTAACTGGCAATGCTGGCAACATTGGTCTCAGCGCTGGTGGCCTGCATGAAGAAAGTATCACTGCTGTGA
>JBHEOU010000334.1:0-1392 GCA_046260645.1 Bacteroidales bacterium
GTGCCTGCACCGTTCAGGGTGCGGATGTTGTCACTGGCAAAATATAAACCGTTGAGGCCGGTGGTCTCGTTCTTCCACTCCTGCATGCTGATGCCGGCCAGGGCTGAAAAATTGTGGTCCTCCCCGAATGTCCCGGTGTAGGTGAGATAGTTCTCATTGGCCCAGGTAATATTGGTGATGGCCCTGACGGCACCCACATTGTACCCCGCGCGGTAGTCAACCGTTGTGGGATAGAACTCATCCTCTTTCATCGAGATGAGGTCTACGCTCAGGTTGGTGCGGAACATCAGCCCCTCAATGATGTCATACTCCAGGTACTGATTACCTATGACCCTGTTGGTGGTGTTCAGGTGGGTACACTCCTCGGCCAGCCCTACCGGGTTCCTCTTACCGTTGAAGTAATATATCGGTAAGCCGTCAGGATATGTGAGAGAATATACCGGGGGCCTGACTAGTATTGACTGAACCAGGCTGTAGTTGCCCGTTCCTCCGGCAGCGATCCTGTTGTTCCTTCCGTTTGAGAATGATATGTTCTGGCCTATGGTGACCTTATCGGAGACCCTGAAGTCGGTGTTCAGCCTCGAGGTTATTCTTTTGTAGTTCGAGGCAAGTATGATACCGTCCTGGTTGAGATAGGAGGAGCTGAAAGCGTATTTGGCGTTCTCGTTTCCTCCCTGCACTGACAGTTCAGCCTGATACTGCCATGCCTTCTGGTACATCACGCTCTGCCAGTCGACATCCCCGTTGTTCATCGGGTTGAGCGAGTCTATTGCGGTCCAGTGAGGCTGGGTAGGTGTGGTTGCATTGTTGTACCGGTCGAGGTTTTTATAGGTATCGATGATTACCTGACGCCACTGCTGGGCATTGAGTACACCCAGATGGCGGGTTATCTCGCTCATGCCGGTGAAGACGCTGAATCCTACGGTGGACTTGCCCTCCTTGCCTCTCTTGGTGGTTATGAGGACCACGCCGTTGGCAGCCCTGGATCCGTAGATGGCAGTCGAGGCAGCATCCTTCAGGATTTCAATTGATTCAATGTCCCCCGGGTTTATGTCTGACAGGGGGTTCAGTCCGTGCAGGTCATAGCCGTTAAGCATGGTGAGCGTACGTGATTCCACAGGCACACCATCGATAACATAAAGGGGGTCGTTACCGGAGTTGAGTGAGGAAGATCCTCTCACTCTGACTGTGATACCGTCGCCGGGAGCACCTGAGTTGGATGTCACGAAGACACCCGGAGCGCGTCCCTGCATCGCTGAGAGCACGTCTTTGACAGGGGTGTCTTCCAGACTGGCTGCTGTGATGGAGGAGATGGACCCGGTAAGGTCTCTCTTCTTCTTGAAGCCATAACCAACCACAACAAGTTCCTCAATCATCGTCACGTCACTCTGC
>JBHEOU010000335.1:0-1039 GCA_046260645.1 Bacteroidales bacterium
GGGAGAGACAGTATTTCCTTCTGGAGTTCGATATCCGGAACCATTTCAAGCCCGGTCCGGTAAAATATCATAATGTCATTGGTGTCATTAAAGGCAGTAAGTACCCGAATGAGTACGTGATGCTCGGCGGGCATCTTGATGCTTTTGACGTGGCCACGGGAGGTGTTGACGACGGGTCAGGGCTAAGTCCTACGATGGAGGTGGCGCGGCTGATAATGGCTGCCGGAGGAAAGCCTGAGCGAACCATCCTTGCATGTCTCTGGGCAGGGGAGGAGTTCGGGCTGCTGGGGTCAAAGCACTGGGTGGAGAGCAACAAGGATAAGCTGCCGAAGATTTCAAACTATTTTAATCGCGACGGGGGGCCAACACCGATAATGGGAATTACTGTTCCGGAGGCCATGTATGATGATTTTGAAAAGATATGCAAGCCACTCAACGGCATTAACCCTGATTTTCCCTTCACCCTTAAGAAGCGCACTGATGCGGCCCGTCCGCGTCCTGCCACTGCCGGCGGATCAGATCATGCATACTTCGCAATAAACGGTGTTCCGACGCTTCGTTTTGATGAATCCGATGTGAAGGGTTACAACTTCAATTACGGCGAGATATGGCACACCGAGCGTGACACCTATGACAAGAGCATTGCCGAATACCAGGAGCACACCTCTGTCGTCACTGCTGTTATAGTGTACGGGCTGGCTAACCTTGACCATCTTCTGTCAAGAGAGGGGCTCTATGCCGATAAATAGGTACGGGACTTTGCTGTAACCCTTAATAATTATACTTTTATAGAGTAGCTGTTACTCTATGAACTGTTTTCTAACGGGCGCCAACGGATTTATAGGAATGAGGCTGGCTGAAAGGCTGTCAGCCGAGGGACATTCTGTGAGATGCCTGGTACGCTCGCCGGAAAAATTCCGGTCGCTTTCGCACTTGCCCGATGTCACTGCTGTTATCGGAGATCTTGAAGATTTCGCAGTACTAAAGGATGGACTGGCAGGTTGTGATACCGTATTCCATCTCGCCGCCTATGCCAGGC
>JBHEOU010000335.1:1049-1384 GCA_046260645.1 Bacteroidales bacterium
TACAAGATCAATGTCACCGGAACAGAGAACATGCTTAAGGCCTCACTTGGGGCGGGAGTGAAGCGTTTCGTCTTTACTTCGTCAGCGGCTGTGATTGGCCCCTCTCCGGGAGTTGAACCCATTGATGAGGATTTTCCGCGGACTGTTCCCTGGTTCAATGAATATGAAGAGACCAAGGCTGAGGCTGAAGAGCTGGTCAGGTCATATAACAGGGACGGCCTTGAAACTATAATTGTCAATCCGACGCGTGTTTACGGGCCCGGGGCGATGAGTGAGAGCAACTCAGTTACCCGGATGATTAAGCTGTATGCACTTGGGAAGTGGCATATTATTCC
>JBHEOU010000336.1:0-1374 GCA_046260645.1 Bacteroidales bacterium
ATGTATGTAGACAGCATCGTGAGCGGCTACCGGCTGATACAGGTGCCGGTTAATGAACCGCTGCGTGGCCTTCTGTCCGGACGGTCACTTGAGGAGCTGACGGAGATTTTATCGCAGTACAAGAGCCTTCATAACAGGACTGACGTTGATACTGTGAAGAGAGCCGTGAGGGCGATAGAGATAGCGGAATATTATGTGCATCAACCTGTTGATGAGAAACCTTTTCCTGTTAAGAAACCTTTGGTGACGGCTGTCTTCTTTGACCGCGAGACCCGGCGGCAGCGTATCAGCTCACGGTTGAAAGCGAGGCTTGAGGGAGGCATGATTGAGGAGGTGCAGAGGCTGCTGGCCGGGGGTGTGCATCCTGATGATCTTCTTTATTACGGGCTGGAGTATAAGTTTGTCACGCTGTACCTGTTGAATAAGATGAGTTATGAGGAGATGGCTCAGAAGCTGGAGGTTGAGATACACCGTTTCGCCAAACGCCAGATGACCTGGTTCCGCGGCATGGAGCGCCGCGGCATCACCATCAACTGGATAGACGGCCAGCTGCCTGACAATGAGAAGGTTGAAATGATCATCAGTTTGATCAGCCCTTAGGCCGTGGGCCTTTAACTATTGTAGAACGAAGGATTATATCATTTAAATTGCCTGTAGGGCATACAGTATTGTAGCCCGAAATCATGAGTATGGCCCTAACAATCAGATTTTTATCCCCATTTTCTTCATCAGCAGCGAGGCATTGAAGCTTGAGCATATGCCCGGGGTAAGGCGGTAGTCGAAGAAGAGCTCCTCATCGTTAACCTTCACGTCGAAGTGATAGTTCTCAATTGATTGCGGAAGCTCTTGCTCCAGTCCGGCGAGGCGCAGGTCATGTGTTGCAACCATTGCCACCGCACCGTAACCGGTAAGCTGTTTTATCAGCGCCACAGAGCCGGTGTACCTGTCGTCGGAGTTGGTACCCCGGAGGATCTCATCAAGCAAGAGAAAGACCTTCGGATCTGTTTCGGCCCCGGAGATGATTGCCCTGAGCCGGCGCAGCTCGGCATAGAATGAGGAGATATTCTCTTCGAGCGAGTCCGATATGCGCATGCTGGAATGGAGCCTGACCAGCGAGACAGTGAATGCTGAGGCGCAGACCGGCGCTCCGGCAAACGCCAGAACGGCATTCACCCCGCAGGTACGCAGGAAGGTGCTCTTGCCCGACATGTTCGATCCTGTTACAATGATGGCTTTCCCGGCTCCTTCTGCGGTAAAATCGTTGCTTATCCGTCTGCCGGCAGGAATAAGCGGATGGCCCATTTCCTGAGCCCTGAAGACAAAATAGTCTTCAGTCACCTGCGGATAAGCCCAGCCGGGATTGTTAAAAGCCAT
>JBHEOU010000337.1:0-1356 GCA_046260645.1 Bacteroidales bacterium
GATCCTGTTGTCAATAAAAAAAATGCCCGTTTGCATACGGGCAAAGGTATAAAAATGAAAAGGTGAAAAAAAAGAGACCCGGGGGCCTCTTTTCTTCAATCTGTAAAAATCATTTCAACGCGAAGCTTATCGGAACGGTCATACTGACATTTACCAGTTTGCCTCCCTGAGAGCCGGGGCTCCATTGCGGGCACCTTGAAATCACATCAAGGGCGGCCTTGTCAAGAAGCGGGTCGACACTCCTTATAACCTCCGGATCAGTAACATTACCCTGATAATCAATTGTGAACCTGACGTATACTCTGCCTTGTGTCCCCTTTTGGGCTGCCTCGGCGGGGTATTTTACATTCTCACCTATCCACTTCGCCAATGCAGCGTAGGTGGTATCATTCCGGAAAACAGGCATTTTTTCGACAACCATAAACACTTCGTCAGGAGCCACATACTCAGCCCCGGCGGGAGCTGCTTTTTCTATCACCGCGTCTGCCTCTGTCCGGGCTTCACTGCGGTCCTTGCAGGAAAACATGAAGATGAGTGCAGCAGCAAGAGGAACAGCCAGGATCATCTTGAGGGAAGCGCTGCTTCCCGTTCTTTTCTTTGTCATCATGATTATACGATTTTTAAGGAGTGATCTCTTTGAAAAAGTGGTTGATAAAAGCGGAACCGGGCATCTGAAGACTGCTGAGAGCAGCAATTTCTGGTATGAGCGAGGATCCTCGCCGCCGGTAATGCATTCGCTGTCAGCCTCATACTCATGAACAGCCTGAAGTGACCTGCGCATGAGCCATGCCGCAGGATTAAACCATTGAAGGGAGGTGATTATCGCGGTGACCAGGAGATCTGATTGATGGCCCAGCCGGATGTGCTTCATCTCATGGTTGATCATGCGCTCCGCATCGGCATCTGCAACTGAGCTGCTGATGAAAATATAGCCGAAGGCTGAAAAGCAGACGCGATTGTAAGACTCAATCACGATAACCTTCCCCTTGCTTCTGGCTGAAAAAATCAGCTTAACAAGGCTCACAGAGCCAGTGATCATGAATGATGCCGATATGAGAACCCCTGCCGGATAAAGCCATGGCAACAATTCGTGAACGAGGCCCACACTCCCGGGGAGTCCGTCAGGCGTGACTACCGTTTCAGGCAGCAGCAGGGAGACAATTCCGCCCGGCGGTAAAATGCTTCCGGGTGAACCAATCCTTATGTTCAGCAGTGGTATCACCGCGGAAAACAGCATCGATCCCAGGAGGTAGTACCTGTTCCTGCTGTGGCGGGTGTCACGCTTCAGGGCAATCTCATGAAAGAGCCAGAGAATCACAAGGCAGATACTGCTCTCAAAAGCATATTCAAGCATAC
>JBHEOU010000338.1:0-1355 GCA_046260645.1 Bacteroidales bacterium
ACCATTCGGAATTTCTGGTGAACGGCTCCCGTTACAGGGATCTGTTCAGCCTGAGCAGCACTGACTACAGGGGATGGGCGCACGGGCTAAAGAAGGCAGGCTACGCCACGGATCCGAACTATGCTCAACTGCTTATCAGAAAAATTGATGAGTATGGGCTGCATGACTATGATACCGGCAGGAAAACAGCAGGGGAGCCTGTTCAGAAGGTATCTGATGCCGCAAGGAGTGTAGCTGACCCCGGGACAGCCGGAACAGTTCCGGCAACCGTTTCAGGCAAGGTTCCGGCGGCCGGTTCAGTCAGGGTGCCGGCTAATGCTTCTGCCACGACTCAAAAAGAGGGTGGCACAGCCGTGACACAGAGAGCGCAATCAGAGGCACAGACACCAAGGGAGATAGAGGCTCCGATTAAGGTGATCAGTCTCGCTTCCGGCAAGAAAATACTGGAGAATAACAATGTTGAATACATCCTGGCAGAGGAGGGGGATACCTATGAGTCTCTGGCAGAGAAGCACCAGTTACTGTCCTGGGAAATAACCCGTTACAATGACCTCTCTCCCGGAGCTATCCTGCAGGCCGGCCAGGTTATTTACCTTCAGCCAAAGCGCACGAAGGCAGCCCAGGGTTTTTCAATGCATACTGCTACGCAGGGGGAGACGATGTACAGCATCTCCCAGAAATATGCAATCAGGCTTTCATCGCTCTATAAGATGAATGTCATGACGGAAGGTTCGGAGTGCAAACCCGGTCAGAAACTGAGGATCAGGTAACGGCTGGAATCAGGCAAGCTCCCATCCGGTTGGATCAAAGCCTCTGAGAAACTCTGAGGCCATCATCCGTCTGCGCCCCTCGGGTTGAAGTACTAACACCTCAATAGCTCCGTTAACGCACGAGATAAGCAGATGTGATTTCTCGGCAACAATCATTGTTCCCGGAATTGTCTTTATATCACCCCTGACCTTGCTTTCAAGAATCTTCAACCGCATGGTTCTGTCTCCCGAGCGTATTGTAGCGAGGGCTCCGGGGTAAGGCGACAGGCCTCTTATCCTGTTGTGTACCTTTACTGCCAGATCCCTCCAGTTAATGATAGTGTCGGCAGGAAAAACCTTTGGTGCCGGCACCAGGATTTCCCCGGTCCTGACCTTCTGAGTTACAGGCTTAAGGGTACCGGTGAACAGACCCCTGGCAGTGTCAATGACCAGCGAGGAGCCAAGCTCCATCAGGCGGTCGTGCAGGCTCCCGGCATTATCCCCGGGCAGGATATCTGTCTCCTGTGCAAGTAATATCTGTCCTGTATCTATCTCTTTGTCTATCAGAAACGTGGTAACGCCTGTTCTCGTCTCGCCGTTGATAAG
>JBHEOU010000339.1:0-1345 GCA_046260645.1 Bacteroidales bacterium
ACTCATGCACCATGACATTCCCTGATTGATTGCAGATTGCGGGATTTGTATATTTTTGCAGTGTTACCAATTTCAATAGCTATGTCAGGTCACAGCAAATGGTCAACCATCAAACGCAAGAAGGGGGCGGCCGACGCAAAAAGAGGGAAGGTCTTTACCAAGATCATCAAGGAAATAATGATCTCTGTACGCGAGAGTGGCACTGACCCGTCAGGAAACGCGCGCCTCAGACTGGCAATACAGAACGCCAAGGGCGCCAACATGCCCAAGGATAATATAGACAGGGCAATAAAAAAGGCATCCGGATCGGACGCGGAGGCCTACCATGAGATGACATACGAGGGTTATGCCTCCAACGGCATCGCCATTTACGTCGAAGGGCTGACCGATAACACCAACCGCACCCTGGCTACCGTCAGGTTCATCTTCGGCAAGTACAACGGCGCCCTCGGTCCCAACGGATCATTGACCTTTCTCTTTGATCGTATGGGGGTCTTCACAATCAATGCCGAAGATATAAAGGGAAAGGATATGGAAAGCCTTGAACTTGAGCTCATCGATGCCGGCGCCGAAGATATTGAAGTGGAGGAGGACGTCATTACAGTTACCTGTGCCAAAGACGATTTCGGGAGTGTGAACCACAAGCTGGAAGAGCTGGACATCGAACCCGACGAGGCCATGCTCAAGAGAGTCCCTAAGGAGACGAAGACGCTTGATGTAGAGTCGGCGCGCAAGGTGATGAAGCTGGTTGAAGCGCTTGAGGATGAGGATGATGTACAGGCTGTATATCATAATATGGAGATCACGGATGAGCTGGCAGAGGCGCTGGATTAAATCCCGGAACAATACCCGGGGAAGAGCCGGATAAATTCCGAATCAACGCCAGGAATAATGCCGGATTATTTTCGGAACAGTAATTGCATATACCTCCGCAGAAGAATCTGTATTATATTTGTGCCATGAAACCATCATTGATCGTAACAGTACTATTCTTTATCCTGCCCCTGTCGCTGGCAGCCCAGGAGGGCCTTGGCGTGCAGGAACTCATGAATGATGGCAGGTCAAGGTATTGGGCTGAACGACTGATCATTGTTCAGGATCCTGCAATTGACTCCCTGATTAACAGGCATATACTCTACAACGCCTCGAAGCAGGGCGTCGACGGCTGGCGCATCCAGATATACCGCGGCGGACACCGCACGGCAGGCGAGGATTCCAACAAGGTGAGGGCGAAGTTCATGGAGGATTATCCTCAAATGGCAACATACCGCACCTTCGACAGACCCAACTGGTTCAAGGTGAAGGTAGGCGACTTCAGAACGAGGGAGGAGGCCGCAGTGGTCTA